>JANOFZ010000388.1:0-4155 GCA_031413935.1 Thermoleophilia bacterium
GGCAGCAGCGCGACCTCGCGGGCCCGCTTGACCGCAACGGCGACCTGTCGCTGGTGGCGACGGCACGCGCCCGTGATGCGGCGGTTGCGGATCTTGCCCTTCTCGGAGATGTAGCGCCGTAGCTGGTTGACGTTCTTGTAATCCACTTCCGTGACCTTGTCCTTGCAGAAGTGGCAGCTCTTGCGCCGCCCGGGGGCGGAACTCGAGCTCGGCCGCTTGCGCGGAGGTGCTTTCTGTGCCATGTCGTTTCAGCCTCTCAGAACGGAATGTCGTCGTCGGTGGGCGATGAAGGGAAGTCCGCGCCACCCTGCTGGGCAGCACCAGCCGGAACGAACGAGCCGCCGCCACCGCCACCGCCACCGTCACCGTCACCGCGGCTCCCGAGGAACTGGACGTTGTCGGCAACGATCTCGACGGCCTGGCGCTTGCCGGAGCCGTCGGTCGCCTCCCACTCGCGCCATTCGAGTCGTCCGTCGATCGCGACGGGGCGACCCTTGGCGAGGTACTGCGCACAGCTCTCGCCCTGCGCCCCCCACACCGAGACGTCGAAGTAGTTCGGCTTGTCAGTCCACTGGCCCGATTCGTCCTTGCGGCGCGTGTTCACCGCGATGCGAAGCGAGCACAGTGCCGTCCCGGACGGGAGATGCTTCATCTCCGGGTCGCGGGTCAGGTTGCCGACGAGCACAACCCGGTTGATGTTTGCAGCCATCAGTCCTCATCCTCCTCTGCGAGATCATCGATCACAGCATCGTGACTCATCGGGACCGCGACGGGAAGTGGCCCGGCGGGACCCCCCTCAGGGCGACGTGTCGCAAGATGACGCATGACGTTGTCGTCGATCTTGAGCACGCGGGAGACCTCGTCGAGCGTCTCCGGAGGGGAGCTGAACAGCAGGAGGTGGTAGTTGCCATCTGCCTTCTTGTTGATCTCGTAGGCCAGCTTGCGCTTGCCCCACACATCGTGGCGCGTGAACGTGCCGCCACCCTTCTCGATGAGCTCACGCACGCGCGTGACGACCTCCGCCTGGGGCTCCTCGGCGAGGTCTGGGTCCAACAACAGCAGGATCTCGTAATCGATCACGGGTTCCCTTTTCTCCTTCCTTCGGTCTTAGGCGGCCTCACCGGCAAGCACGAGCTGGGAATGGCCCGGGCGTGGAGAGGCAGGAAGCGCGATATACGGTAGCTGACGAATCGCCGTGCGGAGTCGCAACAGCTCTTCCCTGCCTGCCCCACCGCCGCTCGCGATACCATCGCCCTCGTGAAGCGTTCACTCGCCTGGCTCGCAGGAATCGTCGGCATCGCCGCGCTCGGGCGCCTGCTGTCGAGGCGCAAGTCCGTCCCGGCGCCCAATGATCTCTCTGCGCCGGCCGACACGGTGGCCGATGAGGCCGCCCCGGCTGCCGATCCCGCAGAGGAGCTCCGCCGCACGCTCGCGGCGAAGCGACAGCCCGAGGCAGTCGCAGAGCCCGAGGCAGTCGCAGAACCTGAGGCCGCCGAAACGCTCGATGAGCGCCGCGCGCGCGTCCACGCGAAAGCACGCGAGGCGATGGACGCGATGAACGACGAGGGCCCCGCCGCATGACGGCTACGGAGCAGACGGCACACGGGCGCGAGCCCGACCCCGAGCTCGCCGACGTCGTCCGCGAGCTGTCCGATCGGATCGAGGCTCTTCAAGCCGATGTGCGGCGACTCGGTGGGCCTGGTCTTCCGACCTCGGAGCCCGGCTGGAACGACGAGTCCGGCGATTCCGCGCCGACCCCTTCGCTTGCCTGGGTGAGCTCAGTCGGCGCGCCGGTTCGGAGGCGCCCCACGGTGCCGCGCCTTCTCCTCGAGGTACTGTTTCTGATCGGTGTGGCGACGGCGGCAGCGATCGCGGAGCTCGATGCTCCCGTGATCGCCGGTGTGATGGCGGCCTCGTGGGTTCTCGTGGCGCTGATCGAGTGGGCGGCATCGCGAGCAGAGCGCAAACGCAACGCAATTCCCACCTTCGCACCCGCCCCGCCCGTCGAGCCGCGAGCAGCCGACCCGTCCTGGTTCAGTCCTCCCGTCGAGCACACCCTGCTCGAGCCGGCGCCGGACTCCCCGACCGCCGTGACAAAGCTGCCGCCCGCGCCGCAAGATCTCGAAGCAACTGCCGAGCGCCCGCCCGGAGGCTAAGCGGCGAAGCCGCTGCGATGATCGCGACGACGATCCGGAGTTGCCTGTTGGCGATCACGACGATGCACGGATCCCCGACCCCCACGGGGTTCGGGCACTCACGCGCGGCCTGAGGCCGGCTCGATCAGCGTCTACAACGACTGGTGGCCCGATTCGTCCGGTGTTCGGGTGCTGTAAGGGCCGGTTCCGACCCGAGCCTCTGGCTGGCAGAATCAATTGGAGGCTCCCGCGACGCACGTCGAATACTCGTTCCCGAGCCACTCATGCCCCCATTTCGCGCCCTCATCACCGGCTGCCTCGCTGCCGCGCTTGCAAGCGCACTGCTCGCGACCACTGGCACCGCCGCCGCGACGAAGCCGCTGCCGGCGACGTTCGTCGGTGACTCGGCTGCCGCATCGATCAGCTACACGCCGCAGGCGAAGAAGGTGCTCTCACGAGGCCTCGAGGTTCGGCTCGACCTGCGCGTCTGCCGGCGCCTCGTCACCGTCGGCTGCCCCTTCCAGGGTTCGACACCGCCCAATGCCCTCCAGGCCGTCCAGTCACTCGGGCGCTCTCTCGGCGACGTGCTGATCGTGTACGTCGGCTACAACGAATCCTCGTCGGGGTACGGAAAGGGCGTCGACCAGATCATGCGTGCGGCTCTCCGCCAGGGGGCGAGAGGCGTCGTCTGGGTGACCCTCCGCGAACAGCGCGAAATCTACCGCCAAACGAACGCCGCGATCCGTACCGCAGCAAAGCGCTGGCCGAAACTGCAGATCGCCGACTGGAATGCGTACAGCACCGGCAAGCCGTGGTTCAGGTCTGACGGGCTCCACCTGAACGCCACCGGCGCGCAGGGACTCGCGCGGTTCGTTCGGCAGTACGTCCTCCGCGCCGCGGAGGCTTAGTGCAGTGCTCCGAGGGGGGTGGCACAATCGGTCGATGTCGGGACGCTGTCTCGCTCTCGTCGCCTTCGTGGCGCTCGCACTTGCCGTTCCCGGCGCAGCAGTGCCGGCGGCAGGGTACGACACCTCCACGGCCAGGGTGCTCGCGCCGTCGTTTGCGGCGATCGACGCTGCGACCGGGCGGGTGCTGGCAGCGCGCGGAGCGAACACGCGACGGCCGATCGCGTCATTGACGAAGGTGATGACGGCACTCGCCGTGATCGAGCGCGGGGACCTCGGCGGGCGGATCGTAGTCACGCCCGCCGCGACGAACGTCGAGCCCTACAGGGAGGGTCTCGTCGCGGGACGGGCCTACACGCGCGGGACGCTGCTCTGGTCGGCGCTCCTCGCCTCGGGCAACGATTCCGCTACCGCGCTTGCGATCGACGCCGGCGGCGGCTCCCTCGCGGGCTTCTACGCGCTGGCGAACTCGAAGGCGAAGGCGATCGGGATGACCTCGACGACGTATGCGAGCGCATCAGGCCTCGACGACGTGCGGAATCTCTCGACCGCGCTCGACCAGGCGGTACTCGCACGCGCGGCGCTGCAGAACCCGATGTTCGCGAAGATCGTCTCGACCCGAACGCACTTGACGAAGTGGGCCGCGCCGACGCGCGCGAAGCTGTGGGTGAACCACAACAAGATGCTTGGTACGACGCCGGGCACCTACGGGGTGAAGACGGGCTGGACGACGCGGGCGGGCGGCTGCTTGGTTGTGGCCGTGCGCCGCGGCGATCGCTCCGTGATCGGGGTCGTGCTCGCCTCGCCGAGCATCTGGTCGGACATGTCGGCCCTGCTCGACGTCGCGTTCAAGCGGCTCGGCTGATCCGGCCACGAGTGCCGCGTCGAGTAACGGTCCGGTTGTTCGCCCCTGAGGATCGCAGTCGCTGTGATCTGTCCCGGGAGAGGCAGCGCCATCTCCCCGACGGGCTATCCGCGCGACATTCCGGGGCGAGGGACTAGGCTCCGCCGATGCTCTTCCCCACCGCGACATTCGCGATCTTCTTCCTGATCGTGCTGCCCCTCTCGTGGCTCGCGATGCCGAAACCGGCCCGCTGGCGGCCGTTCATCCTGAT
>JANOFZ010000389.1:0-2689 GCA_031413935.1 Thermoleophilia bacterium
GCCTACGTCCATCTCGTCGGTGACGCTCTCGGCTCGATCGCGGTCATCGTCACCGGCATCGTGATCGTGACGACGGGCTGGAGCTATGCCGATCCCATCATGGGCGTTCTGATCGGCATCTACCTGATCGTGAGCTCCTGGGGCGTGCTGCGCGAGTCGGTGCTGGTGCTGCTCGAGTCGACACCACGCGGCCTCGATGCGGGGGAGATCGGACGCGCGCTCGTCGCTCAGCCCGGGGTCGTCGAGGTGCACGACCTCCACGTCTGGCAGATCACGAGCGGGTTTCCGTCTCTTTCCGCGCACATGCTCGTGCGAGAGGGTGACGACTGCCATGGAATCCGCCGCGCGAGTGAACATATGCTCGCCGAGCGGTTCGAGATCACGCACACGACGCTGCAGGTCGACCACGACCAGGTCGACGCGCTGCTCACGATCTCCCCACCGGTGCGGCAATGAGCGACGACGACCGGACGAGCCGGCGGGTGACGCGCTCCGTCCTCCTCCCGCTCTCGGAGATCGAGCTTCGCGTCTCCCGATCGAGCGGCCCGGGCGGGCAGCACGCGAACAAGACCGAGTCGCGGGTCGAGGCCGTCCTCGACGTCGAGTCGTCGACCGCACTCAGTGACGTCCAGAAGCGTCGCGTCATCGCGAAGACCGGGCCGGTGATTCGTGCTGTCGCTCAGGACGAGCGAAGTCAGCTCCGCAATCGTGAGATCGCGATCGATCGCGTCGTCGCGCGCCTCGCAGCGGCCCTGCACGTGGAGCGCAAGCGGGTCCCGACGAAGCCGTCGCGTGCTGCGAAGGCGAGGCGGGTCGATGCCAAGAAGCGCCGGGGCGAGACGAAGAAGCTTCGCCGCGTCGACGACCATGAGTGATCTCGCGTCGGAGGCCGTCCGGCCTCTCCTCCGTGGGTCGTTCGGCGCGCCGTACCTCTACGCGACCGAGACGGCCTCGACACAGGACGTGCTCGCGGGAAGCGACTATCCGCACGGCGCGGTCGCGGTGGCCGAGCACCAGACCGCCGGCCGCGGACGCTCGGGTCGGCGTTGGGACGATGTGCAATCGACAGCGCTCCTCTTCTCGCTGCTTCTGCGGCCTCCGGCCGAGGCGCCGTTACCTCAGCTGTCGCTCGTCACCGGGCTCGCGGTTGCAACTGCGATCGAGAACGAAAGCGGCCTTCGCGCGATGGTCAAGTGGCCGAACGACGTTCTCATCGAAGGACGTAAGGTGGCGGGGATCCTGCTGGAAGCCTCCGGCTCGGTAGTCGTCTGCGGAATCGGGATCAACGTCAACCATGAGGCAAACGATCTGCCGTCCGAGATGCGGCTGCCTGCAACGTCGCTGCTGATCGAAGCGCGTCACACCCTCGACCGGGGATCCCTGCTCGCCGTCGTCCTCGCCGAGGTCGAACGCCGCTACGACGCCTGGGTCGTCGGTGGACTAGCCGGGCAGCTGGAGGATCTGGAGCAACGCAACGCCCTCAACGGCCGCCGGGTACGCGTGGGCGACCGGGCAGGGACGGCGGGCGCGATCGCTGCGGACGGACGGCTGACGATCGTGCTCGACCGCGGCGACGTCGTGCTCGTCGAGAGCGGCGAGGTGGAGATGAGGGGCGCCGGAAGCGCCTGACGCAGGCATGGCGCCCGACGCCAGGCTTCAGCCTGGCGTCGCGGCTAGGGCCTGGCGTCGCGCTCGAGCAGGGCCGCCCACTCCTCCGGTGTGTTCGCATTCGTCGCAGCGTTCAGCCTCGGGTCGGCGGCATCGAGCTCCGGATCGGAGATCAGCTCCCACTCACCCACCTCGCGCACCGCACAGGTTCGCGGAATGTCCCTAAGGCCCGACGCGCCGTCATCGAGCAACGCCCGCACCCGCGGCACGATCCGCACGCGGTAGGCAGCAAGGAGCGGTTGCGAGCGGCCGCCGACCGTCGGCACAACGGCATCGTCGCCCTTATGGAGCGCGCGAACCACGGCGCGGACGAATGCCGGACCGAGCAGCGGCGTATCGACGCCACACGCGAACGCGACATCGGCCACCCCTTCGAGCGCAACGAGGCCGGTATGGAGCGCCGCGAGCGGCCCGTCATAGGCGACCGGATCGTCGACGACGATCGCGTCGAGCGGCGGCAGCTCCTGCCCCGGTGCCCGAACGACGCACACCGGCCCACCCCCGGCACCGTCGCGCACTACCTCGACCGCGTGCTCGACGGCCGTCACCCCGTGCCAGTCGAGCAGCGCCTTCGCCTGCCCCATCCGGCTCGATCGGCCACCCGCAAGGACGATCGCTCCCGTCCTCACGTCACCGTGGGTCGCGGGCCTGCACGTGCTGGAAGCCGAAGCGACCCTTGATGCAGAGGTTGCCGCGCGTCACGTCGTGGTCGTCCGGGCTCGTCACCTTGACGATCGTGTTGTCCTGGACGTGCAGCTCGAGGTTGCAGCCGACGCCGCAGTAGGGGCAGATCGTTTGGGTCATGGTCTGGTCGTCCTCGCGCCAGTCGCCGCCCTCGCGCAGCTCGTGCTCGGACCGGAACATCAAGGCCCCTGTCGGGCAGACGGCGATGCAGTTGCCGCAGTAGACGCAGGCCGACTCGGGCAACTCGGCGACGTACTCGGTCGAGATGCGAGCGTCGAAGCCGCGGCCGGCAACGTGGATCGCGAACGTGTTCTGGAACTGCTCCCCGCAGGCGTCG
>JANOFZ010000390.1:0-2606 GCA_031413935.1 Thermoleophilia bacterium
CTGCAACCAGGTCGACTACGCCCGCGGTGTCGCAGCACTTGCACAGCTCGGCAAGCGGTGCTTCGAGCTCGTCGACGAGATGGTCGCCGACGGGATCACCTTCGACCTCTGGAAGCTCGGAATGGTCTGTGCCACGAGCAAGCCCGAGGATGCACGCAAGGTCCTGCGAAGCCTGGAAGGGATGCGTCAGTACGGATACGAGCTACCGGACGACGTTCTCAGCGAGAGCGAGATCCACGAGCTGGAGCCCTCGCTCAACAGCAGGGTGAGGTCTGGCTTCCACCTCGCGGCCCAATGGAACGTGAAAGCGGACACATTGGTCACGGGACTTGGCGCGAAGCTGCGCGAGATCGGTGTCGAGATCCTCGAGGGCACCGAGGTCGCCGGGTTCGATAGGACGGAGGGGTCCGTGCGCGCGGTGCAGACGAGTAGGGGCGACATCGCGGCCGACCATTTCGTGCTCGCCGCAGGGTCGTGGACGACCCCGCTCGCGCGCAAGCTCGGCATCTCGATCCCGATGGAGCCAGGCAAGGGGTACTCGTTCCTGCTCAAGCCGAAGATCATGCCGAAACACGGCATTCTGTTTGCCGATATTCACGCCGGGGTGACGCCGCTCGGCGACCGCGTGCGCATCGGCGGGACGATGGAGTTCTCCGGCTACGACCTCTCGATCGATCAGCGGCGCATCACGAACCTGTTCAACCTGGCACGCGGCTACATCGACCTAGAGCAGCCCGACTACGAGGAGCCCTGGGCGGGGCTCCGTCCAATGACGGCGGATGGGCTGCCGATCCTCGACTGGGCCCAGCCCTACCGCAACGCGTATCTGGCGACGGGGTACTCGATGCTCGGGATGACGCTCTCGCAGACCGCCGGCGAGGCGATGGCGGAGATGATCACCACCGGCACGAGGCCGGCGCTGTTCGAGCCGTTCCGGATCGACCGCTTTCCGAAGCGAATCGTTCGCCGTTCAGGAACCTGAGAACGCGGGGCCGTCAACGGCCGATCGGCTCGCGACGAGGTCTTCACGCACGCGGCTTGCGATCTGATCGATCGCAAGCCGGGAGCGGTCGAGCACAGCGGGCATCCTCAGGAAGCCGTGCACCATGCCGTCGTAGCGTATGTGCTCGACGGGAACTCCCGCCTCTCCGAGGCGGACTGCGTAGGCCTCGCCCTCGTCGCGCAGCGGGTCGTACCCGGCCGTCAGGACGAGGGCGGGCGCAACGCCCGCGAGATCCGGCGCGCGCAGGGGTGAGACCTCCGGGTCGTCGGCGCCCACAAGACCCGGGAGGTAGAGGTTCCAGAACCACTCCATCGTCGCGCGCTCGAGACCGTACCCCAACCCGTTCTCCGCGTACGAGAGGGTTGCGAAGGAGCAATCCGTGACGGGGACGACGAGCACCTGCAACCGCAGCGGAAACCCCAGATCGCGGGCACGCAACGCGACAACGGCAGCCAGGTGCCCACCCGCACTGTCGCCACCGACGGCGACCCGATCGAACTCCGACGCCGCCCACGCAGTCGCAGCCCAGGCGTCCTCGACCGCAGCCGGATGCGGATCCTCGGGCGCCAGCCGATACTCGGGCACTACCACCGTGCAACCCGAGCGGGCCGCGAGCGCACGGCAGAGTGGGTCGTGGGAGGCAACCGACCCGATCACCCAGCCGCCGCCATGGAACCACACGAGAGCCCGGTCTTCTCCTCCGTCCGGCCGGTAGACGCGGGCCGGCACGCCGCCGGCATCCATTTCCTCGATGACTGCAACCTGCTCGAGCGGACCGAAGAGCTCGACCGCATTGCCGTCGACGAGCTGCCGTGCCTCCTCGACACCCAGGTCCTGGTAGGGACGGAAGCCTCCGGCAGCGGCTGCTTCCAGCCACGCTTGTGCCTGTGGGTCGAGAGGCACCCGCTACCAGTCCCCAACGCCGCCGTCGTCGTGGAACACGCGAGCAGGGATCTCCGGTTGGTACGGATGCAGCGCAGCGGCAGCCTCATCGACCTCGACCCCGATCCCGGTCCTCGTCGGCGGCAGCACGTGCCCGTCGACGATCTCGAGAGGGGCGTCGACGACCTCGTCACGCCACGGAACGTCGGAGCGCATCACCTCCTGGATCAGGAAGTTCGGCATGGCGAGCGCAACGTGGACGTTGACCGCCGTCGCGATGGGCCCGAGTGGGTTGTGGGGGGCCATCGACACGAACGCCGTCTCGGCGGCTGCCGCTATGCGCATTACCTCCGAGACGCCGCCGCAGTGGCAGATGTCGGGCTGCGCCACCGCGCAGGCGCGCCTCTCGAACAGCTCGCGGAACTCCCAGCGCGTGACGAGCCGTTCACCCGTGGCGACCGGGAAGGGCAGGGCACGTGCCACTTCGACGAGCGCGTCGACGTTGCCCGGCTGTACGGGCTCCTCGAAGAACCATGGATCGTACGCCGCCAACGCGCGCCCGTACCGGATCGCAGCCGCGGGGGTCGTTCGTCCGTGGAGGTCGACCATGACGTCGACGTCCGGGCCGACGGCGTCTCGCACGGCGCCCATGAGCGCCTCGGCCCGTCGCACCGCGGCTGCCCCTTCGAGCGCGCGACTGACCGGGACGGCGAGGATCTTG
>JANOFZ010000391.1:0-3039 GCA_031413935.1 Thermoleophilia bacterium
GTCGAACTGACGCCGCGCGGGGTCAGCATCGTCGACAGGATCGATGCGGGCGTCACGTTCGTCGACGGCCTCGGCGTCGGCGACGTCCAGGACGTCGCGCTCCGCGACAGACGGCGCCTCTCGGAGGACGGCGTTCTCATCATCGTCACCACCGTCGCTCTCTCGGACGGCGGCGAGATCGCCCCGCCGGAGCTCATTGCCCGGGGCTTCGGGGACGACGAGGAGCTGCTCGACGAGCTTCGCGACGAGGCCGATCGCGTTGCGGATGAACTCGCCGAGGACGGGATCACGGAGATCAAGTTGCTCCAGGAGCACATGCACGACGCGATCGCGAAGCTGGTCTACGACCGCACGCGGCGTCGGCCGATGATCCTCCCCGTGGTGATCGAGGTCTAGCGGAATGGCTCTTGCGCCACCGCAGCCGGGGTGGTGCGACGTGATCTCGGAGTACGCCGCGACCGAGCGGACTGCTCGAAGGCTCACCGAGCAACTCCGCGCCTGCGAGGCCTCGGCGCTCGCATTCTGTCGGCTGCTCGAGAAGTGGCACCGTGGCGAGGCGGTCCCCGCAACGCCGGGTGGCCGTGAAGCGGCACTCCGCCATGCCGCGGACAGGATCGAGACGGCTCTGGCGGGACTCGAGGCCCCGCTCTCGCGCTACCTCCTCGAGCTCGAGCCGGAACGGGCCGAAGGGCGCTCGTGGTACGGCGGGCCCGGGGCGGGGGAGCTCGTCGAGTGGCGTCCCGTCCTCGATCGAGCGGGAGTGCACGCGTGTCCGAACCGTGTTGCGGCCGCCTATCTGGAGCTCGCTGTGCTCGTTCGGGCACTCGAGGGTCTGGCCGACGCAGCACGCCTCGATAGCGCACCGGACAGATCGTCGCTTTGGGCCGGGCTCTTCGACCTGCGCGACACGCTCCTGGGCTCGACCGTCGACGACCTGCGCGTGTTGGCCGCCTGAGTCGAGCCGCGCTTTGATGTCCGTTCCGCGAATCACCGTCGTCGGCTCGGTCAACCTCGACCTCGTCGTGCGTTGTGCGACGCTGCCGCGCCCGGGGGAGACGGTCAGTGGTGCGATCCTCGAGCGGTTTCCGGGCGGCAAAGGCGCGAACCAGGCCGTCGCGTGCGCGCGACTCGGCGCTTCCGTGCGAATGGTCGCTGCGGTCGGCCGCGATGCCTTCGCTGGCGAAGCGCTTGCAGGACTTCGCGAGGCAGGTGTCGAGCTCGATCTCCACGAGGTCGATGAGCCGACCGGAATCGCACTGATTACCGTTGACGCCCACGGCGAAACCACCATCGTCGTCTCACCCGGAGCGAACGCTTCTCTCGACCAGGTCGACCTGCCTGCGTCGGACGCAGTCCTCTGCCAGCAGGAGATCCCTGACGGCGCGATCGTGGCGGCCTGGGAGCAGGCAACGGGAATGTTCTGTCTGAATGCTGCACCCGCACGCCGCGTCCCCGTTGATCCCGATCTGGCGATCGTCAATCGCTTCGAGCTCGACTCCCTCGCGCGTACCGACGGGCTCGTGGCGCTCACCCTTGGTGCCGAGGGAGCGATCCTGCTCGAGGACGGGGAGGAGGTCGCCCGCGCCACACCGCCGCAGGTGGAGGTCGTCGACGGCACTGCGGCGGGCGACGCGTTCGCGGCGTGCCTCGTGGTGTCGCTGCTCGAGGGCCGCGATCAGGAGGAAGCTCTGACGCGTGCGTGCGCCGCCGGAGCGCTCGCCGTCTCGCACCTGGGAGCTCAACCGTCGTTGCCGACCGCCGCCGAGATCGACGCGATCCTCGGTGGTTAGCCGCGATACTCCACGCATGAGCTCGGAATCGGTGGGAACGCCGGTCATCCTCGATTGCGACCCGGGGCACGACGACGCGATCGCGCTGCTCCTCGCACTCGCAAGCCCCGAGCTCGAGGTACTGGGCGTGACTATCGTGCACGGGAACCAGACCCTGGAGAAGACAACGGCGAACGCGCTTCGAGTGCTCGACCTTGCCGGCCGCGCCGATATCCCCGTTGCGGCCGGCGCCGATCGACCTCTCGTTCGGGAGCTCACCGTCGCATCCCATGTTCACGGCGAGAGCGGGCTCGACGGTCCCGCGTTGCCGCCGGCAGGCCGGTCGCCGCTTGGTGAGCACGCCGTCGACTTCATGGAGCGGGTGATCGCTGCGAGCCCGACCCCGGTAACCCTCGTTCCAACCGGGCCGTTGACCAATATCGCCCTGCTCCTCGAGCGCACGGGCGGCACCAACGTGGAGCGCATCGTCCTGATGGGTGGCGCAATCGCCGAGGGCAACATGACTCCTGCAGCCGAGTTCAACATCTGGGCCGACCCCGAGGCCGCACACGCTGTATTCCACTCGGGCCTCGACACGACGATGATCGGTCTCGACGTCACGCATCAGGCGGTGACGACACCCGCCCTGCAGGTCAGATTGACGGCCGCAGGCGCAATTGGCCAGTTCGTCGCCGACCTGATCGACTACTTCGCCGTCTACCACCACGAGACGTACGGCTGGGACGGCGCTCCGATCCACGACGCCGTCGCGGTGGCCTATGTGATCAAGCCGGATCTCGTCACGACGATCGAGAGCAACGTCGAGATCGAGCTCGAATCGGAGATGTGCCGTGGGCGCACCGTGGTAGACCGCTGGAAACGCACCGAGCGGCCTGTAAACGCCCACGTCGGCGTCGACCTCGACACCGACGGGTTCTTTGACCTGCTCGTCGAACGGATCGGGAGGTTGTCGTGAGTGATGTCGTCGTCTTCGTCGAGGTGCCGTCGGGCTCGAGGAACAAGTACGAGCTGGACGAGGAGCTCGGAGGCATCGTCCTCGACCGTCGGCTCTTCACGTCGATGAGCTATCCGGCCGACTACGGCTTCATCGAGGGAACGATGGGGGAGGACGGAGACCCGCTCGACGCACTCGTCCTCGTCGGCGAGCCGACGTTCCCCGGCTGCCGGATTCGCGTCCGAGTCGTCGGTGTGTTTCACATGACCGACGAGAAAGGTCCCGACGAGAAGGTGATCTGCGTCCCGCTCAAGG
>JANOFZ010000392.1:0-3044 GCA_031413935.1 Thermoleophilia bacterium
ATCGGGTGGTCGCCGTCGAGGAACGCCTGGATCTTCTCCGGCAGCAGGTAGACCTCGTCGAGGATGAACGTCAGCTCCTCCGGCGGAAGCGTCTCGCGCACCTGGGCCAGCTTGAGCGCCACGAGGAAGAGCAGGCTGACCTGCGCCGTGAAGGTCTTCGAGGCAGCGACGCTGACCTCGAGCCCGGCGCGCGTGTAGAGCACCGAGTCGACCTCACGCGTGATCTGCGATCCCATCATGTTCGTGATCCCAACGGTGCGAGCGCCCATCTCGCGGGCGAGCTTCATCCCCGCGATGGTGTCGCGCGTCTCACCCGACTGGGAGATGCCGAGCACGAGCGTGCTTCGATCGAGCACGGGATTGCGGTAGATCCACTCGGAGGCGATGTCGTGCTCGACCGGCACACGCGCCCACTCCTCGATCGCGTAGCGAGCGGCGACAGCGGCGTGGTAGGAGGTGCCTGCGGAGAGAATCACGATCCGACGCAGCACCTTGATCTCGTCATCGTCCATGCCGAGGCCTTCGAGCTCGAGTCGTCCGTGGCGGACGCGGTCGCCGATCGTCTCCGCCACGGCCTCCGGCTGCTCGTAGATCTCCTTGAGCATGAACGTCTCGAACCCGGCCTTCTCGGCGCTCTCGTCATCCCAGTCGAGCACGATCAGCTCGCGGTCGATCGCCGAGCCGTCGTCGGCACGTACGTGGCGGGCGCCTTCGGGCGTGATCACAACGAGATCGCCGTCCTCGGGGAAGTGCACCTCGCGCGTCTCGCGGAGGAATGCCGCCGCGTTGGAGGCGAGGAAGGTTTCGCCCTGGCCGACTCCGACAACGAGCGGGCACTGATGCCGCGCACCGACGAGGACGCCCGGGTGATCGCGGTGGATGACGACAAAGGCGAAGTGCCCTTCGAGCTCGTTGAACGCGAGTCGGGTCGCCTCGACGATATCGCCGTCGTAGTACTCCTCGATCAGATGCGTCACCGTCTCGGCGTCGGTCTCCGAGGTGAAGACGTGACCGGCCTCACCGAGGCGCACGCGCAACTCACGGTAGTTCTCGACGATGCCATTGAGCACGATCGCGACCTCGGCCGGGTCGTCACCTGCGAGCGGATGCGCATTGGCCTCGGTGACGCCGCCGTGTGTCGCCCAGCGCGTGTGGCCGAGGCCGGTGGTCGCGGGCGAGGGCGCCTCTCCGGCAGCCAGCTTCAGGTTCTGGAGGTTGCCGACGGCGCGCGTGTAGCGCAGCCCATCACGCTCGAGAAGCGCGATCCCGGCCGAGTCGTAACCGCGGTATTCGAGCCGCTCGAGGCCGAACAGAAGGAGATGCTTGCACTCCCGGGGCCCTACGTATCCGATGATTCCGCACACTTGAGCTCTCCTTTCTCGCCCCGCCGACCGCGAAGAGCGCTATCTCATACACGTCGAGAATGACCGATTGGTCTACCCGAGCTCCTGCCGGACGAGACTGGCGACTTTACCACAGAGGGTTGTCGCCTCCTCCTCGCTCTCGGCCTCGACGAGGACGCGTACGAGCGGCTCGGTACCGGACGGCCGGACGAGAATCCTGCCTCGACCCGCGAGCTCGTCACCGAGTCGCGCGACCTCTCCGATCACCGCGTCCGAGAGCCCGGGGCGCGCCACCGGAACGTTCTGCTTCGCCTGCGGCAGACGCTCCATCACGGCAGCCGCCTCTGCGAGTGAGTCACCGCCGAGCGCGCGACAGAGAAGCAGCGCAGCCGCCAACCCGTCGCCCGTGACGTGGCCGTCGAGCGTGATCACGTGCCCTGACTGTTCCCCGCCGAGTACGGCTCCTTCGGCGCGCATCGCTTCGAGCACGTGACGATCCCCCACGTCGGTCGTGAGCACCCGAACGCCGCGCTCGGTCATGAGTCGGTGGAAGCCGAGGTTCGTCATCGTTGTCACGGCAACGGTGTCGACGCCGAGCGCGAGCGCGAGGATGGCCAGGATCTGATCGCCGTCCAGCGGCTCTGCTGTCTCGTCGACTGCAAGCATCCGATCTCCGTCGCCGTCGAACGCGATCCCGAGATCGAAGTTCCCTGCCCGCACGACCTCTCGCAGGAGGCCCAGATCGGTGGCCCCGCAGCCGACGTTGATGTTCGACCCGTCTGGTGCCGCGGCGACGGTCGTCACCTGTGCGCCGAGCTGCTCGAAGACGGCGGGGGCGATTGCCGAGAAGGCGCCGTTCGCACAGTCGACCGCAAGTCGTAGACCCGTCAGGTCGGAGCCGAAGTGCTCGATGATGTGTGCGACATAGCCGGTCGCGGCATCCTCGGCAATCTCGACCGAGCCGCGCCCGAGCGCCGGAGCGTCGAGAAGCGCCTCGATCGCCTCCTCCTCGCTGTCCGAGAGCTTGTGGCCCTCGGAGGTGAAGAACTTGACGCCGTTGTACTCCGGCGGGTTGTGCGAGGCGGAGAGGACGATCCCGAGATCCTGCGCGAGCAGCGCGACCGCCGGAGTCGGGAGCACACCACCACAGACTGCGACCCCACCCGCGGAGACGATGCCCTCGACGACCGCGGCCTCGAACTCAGGGCCAGAGCCACGCGTGTCGCGACCGACGAAGACCCGCCCACGACCCGCCCACGCCGTCGATGCTCGTCCGAGGCGCTCGACGAGATCGAGGGTCAGCGTGTCGCCGACAATGCCGCGAACGCCATCGGTTCCGAAGTGTGATCGAGGCATCGTTGATTGGTCGAAGCAGCGAACGTGCGCACGCGGTCGAGGCTGCGCCTCGCCCCTACGGGCGCCGTGCTATCGCTTGGAGAATTGCGGTGCTTTGCGCGCCTTGTGCAGGCCGGCCTTCTTGCGCTCGACCTGGCGGGCGTCGCGCGTGAGGTAGCCCTCGCGCTTCAGTGCGGTGCGAAGCTCGGGATCGGCCTCGACGAGCGCGCGAGCGATTCCGTGCCGTACCGCGCCGGCCTGGCCGCTGATGCCGCCGCCGTGAACGCGAACACGAAGGTCGTACGTGCCTTCCGCTCCAGCCGTCTTGAACGGGCCGAGAGCCGACGTGCGATGCGACGCGCGCGG
>JANOFZ010000393.1:0-1931 GCA_031413935.1 Thermoleophilia bacterium
CGGGACTCGACCTCTGCCTCGTCCACAACGGCTCGCTCTCGAACCACAACACGCTCCGCCGCGCGCTGCGCCGCGAGGGGATCGAGTTCCAGACCGAGAACGACACGGAGGTCGCGGCCGGATACCTCGAGTGGCGGCTCCGCGAGGGGGCGTCGCTCGAGCAGGCGCTCGAGGGGTGCCTCGAGGATCTCGACGGGTTCTACACGTTCGCCGTGGGAACGGCCGACGGTTTCGCCGTCCTGCGTGATCCCATTGCATGCAAGCCGGCCGTGCTCGCCGAGACCAACGACTGGGTCGCGATGGCGTCCGAGTACCACGCGATCGCCGTGCTTCCCGGCGCCGACGATGCGCGGATGTGGGAGCCGGAACCGGGGATCGTGTACGTCTGGGATCGGGCGGCAGTCGCATGACCGAGACGATGGAGGCCGAGGTCGTCGATCTGGCGGCCACGTCGCTGCGCGACCTCAACCAGCGGCTTCACGACGTCGCCCTCACCGGCGACGGGCCGACGCGGTGGCGTATCGTCAACCCGAAGGGTGCGCACGCTGTCGCGTGCGGCCTCGATGCAGAGCTCGAGGTCGAGATCGACGGCCACGTCGGCTACTACTGCGCCGGCATGAACAAGCTCGCGACCGTCCGCGTGCACGGCAACGCGAGCACGGGGATCGCCGAGAACATGATGTCCGGCCTCGTCGTCGTCGAGGGGAGCGTCAGCCAGTCGGCCGGCGCGACCGCACACGGTGGCCTGCTCGTCGTCCACGGTGATGCGGCCGCGCGGTGTGGGATCTCGATGAAGGGCGTCGACATCGTCGTGCGTGGCTCGGTCGGTCACCTGAGCGCATTCATGGCGCAGACGGGGAACCTCGTCGTCTGTGGTGATGCGGGAGACGCGCTCGGTGACTCGATCTACGAGGCGCGGCTGTACGTCCGCGGCACCGTTGCCGGCCTCGGGGCGGACTGCATCGAGAAGGAGATGCGAGCCGAGCACGTCGCCCGGGTGCGCGAGCTCCTCGAGCGTGCGGGGATCGACGATGTCGACGCTGCCGACTTCAGGCGCTACGGCTCGGCCCGGCAGCTCTACAACTTCACGATCGACAATGCGGGGGCGTATTGATGAGCGGCGGCTGGCAGCCCGGGTTGCGCGAGTCCGCTCTCTTCGATCGGAACGTGATCGCGGAGATCCAGCGGGCCGCGAAGGAGGGCATCTACGACATTCGGGGCTTCGGGGCGAAGCGGAAGCTGCCTCACTTCGACGACCTTCTCTTCCTCGGCGCGAGCGTCTCCCGCTATCCGCTCGAGGGCTATCGCGAGCGCTGCGATACGACCGTCACGCTGGGGACGCGCTTCGCGAAGAAGCCGCTAGAGCTGAAGATCCCGATCACGATCGCCGGCATGAGCTTCGGTGCGTTGTCGGCGCCCGCGAAGGAGGCCCTCGGGCGCGGCGCGACCGAGATGGGAACCTCCACGACGACGGGTGATGGCGGAATGACGCCCGAGGAGCGCGGCCATTCGGAGATGCTCGTGTACCAACTCCTGCCGTCGCGCTACGGGATGAACCCGGACGACCTTCGCAAGGCGGACGCGATCGAGGTCGTCGTCGGTCAGGGCGCAAAACCGGGCGGCGGCGGGATGCTGCTCGGCCACAAGATCTCCGACCGGGTGGCTGCGATGCGCGATCTACCGAAGGGAATCGACCAGCGCAGCGCCTGTCGTCACCCCGACTGGACCGGCCCGGACGATCTCGAGATCAAGATCGGCGAGTTGCGCGAGATCACCGACTGGCAGAAGCCGATCTTCATCAAGGTCGGCGCCACCCGCACCTACTACGACGTGCAGCTCGCCGTGAAGGCCGGGGCGGACGTGATCGTCGTCGACGGGATGCAGGGCGGCACGGCGGCCACGCAGGACGTCTTCATCGAGCACGTCGGCAT
>JANOFZ010000394.1:0-21855 GCA_031413935.1 Thermoleophilia bacterium
GGGGATCCGGACTACGTCGAGGCCCTCTCCTACGGGATGCCGCCCACCGGGGGACTCGGCCTCGGCATCGACCGGCTCGTGATGTTGTTGAGCGGCCGCGAGACGATCCGCGACGTCGTGCTCTTCCCGGCGCTGCGCTGAACCGCGTGAACGGCGATCGCGTGTTGGGGCTGGCGTGCTTGCGGGCGGGACAGGTCCCGTTCCCTACGTGTCCTGCGCGCGGTTCTCGCCCCGCTCGAACGCGATCACGTCGGCGAGGATGTCGGCGAGCGATCGCTCCGGCTCCCAGCCGATTGCAGCGCGGATCTTGTCCGTCGACGGAATCCGGTGGAGCATGTCCTCGATCCCGTGCTCGTACACCTCGGAGTAGGGGACATGCGAAACCGATGAAGATGAGTCGGTGAGCTCGATCACCTGTTCGGCGAGAGCCGAGATCGAGATGCGGTTCGTGGCACCCACGTTGAAGATCTCACCTGACGCGGTATCGTCCATCAGACCACGGAGGGCCCTGACCGTGTCCTGGACGTGGCAGAAGCAGCGGGTCTGGTCACCGTCACCGTGAATCTCGAGCGATCGGCCATCCAACGCCCGCTGCACGAAGGTGGGGATCACCATCCCGTACTGGCCGCTCTGCCTCGGGCCGACGGTGATGAAGAGGCGGGCGATCGTGCAGTTGAGCCCATGCTCCGAGAAGTGAGCGAGTGCGAGGAACTCGTCCATTGCCTTCGAGTCGGCATAGGCCCACCGACGTTGCGTCGTAGGACCGTAGATCCGCCGCGCGGTCTCCTCGAGCGGCGTTTCCTCGCGATGGTCGCCGTAGACCTCGGAGGTGGAGGCGACGAGAATGCGCTTCCCGAACCGGTGGCAGTGCTCGAGCACGATCTCGGTACCGCGCAGGTTCGTCACCAGCGTCTGAACCGGCTGCTCGACGATCAGGCGCACGCCGACGGCAGCTGCCAGGTGGTACACGACATCGCACTTGTAGACGAGCTCGTTCACGCTCGTCCAGTGGAGGACGCTGTCGACGACGAGATGGAACCCGGCCCGATCTCGGAGCCGCTCGACATTCGCGAGCGATCCCGTCGAGAGGTCGTCGAGCGCCCACACCTCCCAGCCATCATCGAGGAGTTGTTCCGCGAGGTAGTTACCGATGAAGCCGGCACCGCCGGTGATGAGAGCTTTGCCAGCCATGGTTGGGGAGCGTACCGGCGGCTGCGGCCAGACGTGCGCGAGGCGGGCGAGCGGTGTCGACCCACGTGTTCGGTAGGATGAGACAACCCTCACTTCGAGGCCTGCGGGCGTCGTAGGCTTCGAGTCAATGTGGAAAGGAGGGTCGACGGTTGTTCGAGCGATTTACCGAACGAGCCCGTCAGGTTGTCGTCCTTGCTCAGGATGAGGCCCGGGCTCTGAAGCACAATTACATCGGCACGGAGCACATCCTGCTCGGCCTGCTGCGCGAGGAAGAAGGACTCGCAGCGCGGGTTCTCGAGTCGCTCGACATTACCGTCGAGGAGGTGCGTGCGCAGGTCGACCGCATCGTCGGTCAGGGTGACGAGGTCACGACCGGTCAGATTCCGTTCACGCCGCGCGCGAAGAAGGTCCTCGAGCTCGCATTGCGCGAGGCGTTGTCGCTCGGTCATAACTACATCGGCACCGAGCACATCCTGCTCGGTCTCGTGCGCGAAAACGAGGGCGTCGCGGCGCGGATCCTGCTCGATTTCGATGCCGACGCCGAGAAGATTCGCAACGAGATCATCCGCATGCTTTCAGGCCCTGGCCGCCGGCAGGCTGGCACGGGCGCCGCGGCAGGCGGCGAGAAGACGAAGAATTCGAAGCTGCTCGACCAGTTTGGCCGCAACCTGACCAAGATGGCGACGGAGGGCAAACTCGATCCCGTCGTCGGTCGTCAGACCGAGATCGAGCGCGTGATGCAGATCCTCTCACGCCGTCAGAAGAACAACCCCGTCCTGATTGGCGAGCCCGGTGTCGGCAAGACGGCCGTCGTCGAAGGCCTCGCGTCGCGAATCGCCGCGAACCAGGTGCCGGAGCTGCTGAAGAACAAGCAGATCTACACGCTCGACCTTGCCGCTCTCGTCGCGGGCTCGAAGTATCGCGGTGAGTTCGAGGAGCGCCTGAAGAAGGTGATGAAGGAGATCACCCAGCGCGGCGACATCATTCTCTTCATCGACGAGCTCCACAACCTCGTCGGCGCGGGCGCAGCCGAGGGAGCAATCGACGCGGCCTCGATCCTCAAGCCGGCGCTTGCGCGCGGCGAGATGCATACGTTTGGCGCGACGACGCTCGACGAGTACCGCAAGTACCTCGAGCGCGATGCCGCGCTCGAGCGGCGGTTCCAGCAGGTGCGGGTCGAGGAGCCCTCGATCGACGACACCGTTCAGATCCTCCGGGGTCTCCGCGACCGCTACGAAGCGCATCACCGCTGCAAGATCTCCGACGAGGCCCTGCATGCGTCGGCGGTGCTCGCCGATCGCTACATCCAGGATCGGCATCTCCCGGATAAGGCGATCGACCTCATCGACGAGGCCGGCTCGCGGCTCCGCATTCGCACGATGTCCGCTCCGCCCCGCTACCGGGAGCTCGAGGAGGAGATCGAGAAGGTTCGCGCCGACAAGGAGAACGCAATCGAGGCGCAGGAGTTCGAGAAGGCCGCGGCGCTGCGCGACAAGGAGCGCAAGCTGACCCAGAAGAAGAAGGAGCTCGAGGAGAGTTGGCGCAACGAGGCCGACGAGGAGCAGCCCGAGGTCGGCGAGGAGGAGATCGCCGACATCGTCTCGATGTGGACGGGCATCCCGGTCTTCAAGCTGACCGAGGCCGAGTCGCAGAAGCTGATCCGGATGGAGGAGGAGCTGCACAAGCGCGTGATCGGCCAGGAGCAGGCGATCGTCGCCGTCTCCAAGGCGATTCGTCGCGCCCGGGCCGGGATCAAGGATCCCAAGCGCCCGACCGGCTCGTTCATTTTCCTCGGCCCCTCCGGCGTCGGTAAAACCGAGCTCGCGCGCACGCTCGCCGAGTTCCTCTTCGGTGACGAGGAGGCGATGATCCAGATCGACATGAGCGAGTACATGGAGAAGCACTCCGTGTCACGACTCGTCGGCTCGCCTCCCGGCTACGTTGGCTACGACGAAGGCGGCCAGCTCACGGAGGCCGTCCGCCGCAAGCCCTATTCGGTGCTGCTCCTCGACGAGGTCGAGAAGGCGCACCCGGACGTCTTCAACATCCTCCTCCAGATTCTCGAGGACGGGAAGCTGACGGACGCGCAGGGCCGCAAGGTCGACTTCCGGAACACGATCGTGATCATGACGTCGAACATCGGCGCCGCTCAGATTTCGAAGAACCAGTCGCTCGGCTTCACGCTCGGCGACGAGACCGGGCTCACCTACGACGATATGAAGGGTCGCGTCATGGGCGAGCTGAAGAAGGTCTTCCGCCCCGAGTTGCTCAACCGTATCGACGAGATCATCGTCTTCCACAAGCTCGAGAAGAGCGAGATCCTGCAGATCGTCGACCTGATGATGAAGCGGCTTCGCGACCAGATGGCGATCCACGGCGCGGCAATCGAGCTCACGGCTGAGGCGAAGGAACTGCTCGTCGAGCAGGGCTACGATCCCGCCATGGGTGCCCGCCCGCTGCGCCGCTCGATCCAGCGCCTGATCGAGGATCCCCTCGCCGACTTCGTGCTCGGCCGTGAGCTCATCGACGGATCGACGATCCTCGTTGACCGCAAGAACGAGCTCGCGGGCCTCGAGGGCGAGTCGCTCGTCGAGATCACGATCATCGAGGGCCAGGTCAAGCCCGAGCCGGTAACGGTGCCGCCTGATGCTCCGGTCGACGCGGACGCCGACGATGCATCTCCCGCGGAGAACGAGTTGAACTGAACCGCGGGCGCGGTGACAGCGGTGACAGGCTTCAGCCGGTCTCCCGGGTTCACGTGGTGTCTTTGCGTCGGACGGCCCATCGCATAGGCTCCCGCTGATGTCCCCCCGGATCCGCCACGCCAATCCATCCGACTACGGCCGCGTGATCCAGCACGTCAACGCCTGGTGGGGTGGGAGGGATATGGCGCCGATGCTGCCGAAGCTGTTCTTCCTCCACTTCGAGGGGACGAGCTTCGTCGCGGAGGATGACGAGGGCAAACTCGTTGCCTTCCTGATTGGCTTCCTCTCGCAGACCGATCCAGAGGAGGCGTACATTCACTTTGTCGGCGTCGCGCCCGCTCAACGTGGATCGGGAATCGGTAGGCAGATCTACGAGCGGTTCTTCACGGTCGTCGCGGCAGAGGGACGGACGCGCGTTCGCTGCGTGACGTCGCCCGTGAACGAGGGCTCAGTGGCGTTCCACGAGTCGCTCGGCTTCGTTGCCGAACGGGTCGCCGAGGACTACGACGGTCCCGGCGAGGATCGCGTGCTGTTCGTCAAGCATCTCGCCTGACCGCTCTTCAGCCGATCTTCACGAGCGCTCGGCTACCGTCAGCGCATGCCTGACATCTTCGTCTCCTCAGCGAGGAGGCCGCGCCGAAGACGCCGCCCGGCCGTTGTCGTCGCCGCCGTGCTCGCAGGGACCGCCGTCGTCATTGCAGCCGGCGCGGGCTCGCTTGCCCTGCTTGAAAGCGGAACGATCGCTGCGCGAACGACGATCGGCGGCGTCGACGTCGGAGGGAAGTCTCGTGCCGAGGCGACGGCCGCGGCCACTCGGGCGGCGCGGCGCCAGAGTGACCGTCCGATTCGCCTCATCGGCCCGCGCGGCGAGACCCGTGTCACGGGCCGGGAGCTCGGGGCGCGCCCGCTCCTCGATGTCGCGCTCGACGAGGCGGTCGCCCCGAACGCGAGAACGCGACTTCTGCGTCGGCTCGGTATCGGCAGCGCGCGTACCATCCCACTCACCTATCGCCTCGGCCCGGTGCGCGCCGCCGAGTTGGCGAATCGGCTCGACGATTCGTTTGGCGACGAGCCGACGAACGCGGATCTCGAGATCTCGGCGGACGGCACGTCAGTGGCGGTGACTTCACCGGCACCGGGGACGGTGGTCGACCGCGCCGCACTTCGGAACGGCTTGACGTCCCTGCCTGCTGAGCTAGGGATTCCCCTCGTCACCCGCGCCCCGTCGGTCGGCACTGCTGAGGCCGAGATCGCGCGGGTTCAGGTGGCGCGTCTCCTCGACCGACCGCGGGAGGTGCGCTTCCGCGATGCGTCGACGATCCTGTCTGTCGCTACGCTCGCAGGACTCGTGTCGACGCGGGCCGAGATGGGACGGCTTCGGGTCGGGCTGGACTCGGAGCGCCTCAGACAGGCTCTGCTGCCGCGCTTGAGTCGTTACGAGCGCCTGCCCGCCGATGCGCGCTTCGTGACCAGCGGAGACAGCGTCAGGCTCGTCCCTGCGGCTCCTGGCAAGAAGCTCGACGCCGAGCGGATCGGTGCGTCGCTCGTTGGCAATCTCGCCGCGCGCGCCCATCGCGCCCGATTCACCGTCTCCGCGCCAACTCTCACGACCGAGGCTGCGGAGAAGCTCCGGATCATCGAGCTCGTGTCGGAGTTCACGACGTACTACCCGTGTTGTGCGCCACGCGTGACGAACATCAAGCGGGCCGCGGAGTTGCTCGACGGCACGATCATCCTCCCCGGGAAGGAGTTCTCACTCAACAGCGCCCTCGGCAAGCGGACAGAGAAGAAGGGATTCGTCTCTGCGCCTCAGATCTTCAACGGCCGGTTCGAGGATGCGGTTGGAGGCGGCATCAGTCAGGTCGCGACGACGCTGTTCAACGCGGCGTTCTTCTCCGGCATTCAGCTCGTCGAGCACCAGGCACATCAGTTCTACATCTCGCGGTACCCGATGGGTCGGGAGGCGACGGTCTCCTGGGGTGGGCCCGAGTTGGTCTTCAGGAACGACTGGCCGGCGGCGATTCTGATGAAGGTCGAGGCGACGGATTCGGGGATCACGGTGCGGTTCTTCTCCACGAAGCTCGGTCGGCGCGTGACGACGACAACCGGGAAGCCTTATCGCCCGACGACGCCCGGAACGGTAACCGTGACGAACCCGGCGCTGCCCGCCGGGACGCGCTCGGTCGTCCAGGAAGCGGGTGACGGTGGCTTCACGATCGACTTCACCCGCAAGGTCTTTCGAGATGGGAAGCGCATCCGCAACGAGCTCTACCGGCAGCGCTACGATGCAGAGGACGAGATCGTCGAGGTCGGCACGGGGTAGCGCACTGACGGCGCGCGTCCGCCTGGGCCGATCGACAGTTGCCTGATAAGGCGACATGTCGTCCGGGGCTTCGCGTACCATTGAGGTATGGCAAAGGTGATCGTCCAGCATGTCTGCTCCGAATGCGGCACGGCGACGGGCCGCTGGCTCGGTAAGTGTCCGGGCTGTGGTGCGTTCGGATCGCTCGTCGAGGAGATGACGGGTCAGGCGACACCCGCGAAGGGCAGCAGGGGCGTCGCGCGTGCGCCGGAGCGTCTCGCGGATGTCCGCGTGGAGGAAGCCGCAAGAATCGGCACCGGCGTCCCGGAGCTCGATCGGGTTCTCGGTGGTGGCCTCGTTCCCGCGTCGCTCGTTCTCGTGGGGGGTGAGCCCGGTGTCGGTAAATCGACGCTCCTGCTCGCGGCTCTTGGCAACGTCGCGCGAGGAGGGCGGCGTTCACTCCTCGTCACCGGTGAGGAGTCCGTTGCGCAGGTCAAGCTCCGCGCGGATCGGCTGGGTGGGGCGGATCAGGTCGAAATCCTCGCCGAGACGGAGCTCGAGTCGGTCTGCGCGACGCTCGAGCAAGAGCGCCCGGACGTCTGTGTGATCGACTCCATTCAGACGCTGTACTCCGCGGATCTCGGGTCGGCGCCCGGCTCCGTCGGACAGGTACGGGAGGCGGCCGGGCGGCTCCTCCGCGTCGCCAAGGAGCAAGGCGTGGCGACGATCCTGGTCGGACATGTCACGAAGGACGGCTCGGTCGCCGGACCGCGGGTGCTCGAGCACCTCGTCGACTGCGTCCTTCAGTTCGAGGGCGATCGGTACCACGCACATCGAATTCTGCGGGCGGTGAAGAATCGCTTCGGTTCCACGAACGAGCTCGGCGTGTTCGAGATGACGAGCGCCGGCCTCGTCGGTGTCCCGAACCCCTCCGAGCTGTTCGGACGCAGCCATTCGGGAGAGGTCGGCGCGGCTGTCGCGTGCGCACTCGAGGGAACACGGCCGATCCTGCTCGAGATCCAATCGCTCGTCTCGCGGAGCGACCTCGCGATGCCCCGTCGGGTCGGGACGGGAGTCGATCCGAAGCGGCTCGCGATGATCGTTGCTGTTCTCTCGCGCCATGCCGGAATCGCGCTCGGCTCCGCCGACGTCTTCGTCAACGTGGCGGGCGGCGTGCGCATCGATGAGCCTGGCGCCGATCTCGCCGTCGCTCTGGCCATTGCATCGGCGGCCCGGGGCGTACCTGTCAGGGATAGCATCGCCGTGTTCGGTGAGATCGGTCTCACGGGGCGCTTGCGGTCGGCTGCCCAGGCCGAGCGTCGCCTCGAGGAGTGCGCAAAACTTGGTGTCGCGACCGTCATCGCCCCCGATGGGACGACGAGCCGGGGCGGGCCGAGGATCACGCGCGCCGAGACCCTCAGGCAGGCGATCGCCGCAGGACTCGACGGCTCGGTCACGCCCGACAACGCCTGAGCCGCCGCCGCGAGCGGTTTTCGACTGGCGGTGCCGCGGCATGTTTCGTCCCCCGAGGACGCGTCCAGATTCGGCCCGAGTGATGCCAAAATCTCAGCTAGAATACCGTTCCCTCGCCGGCAGCCTCTCAGCGCCGGCGGTTTTCGTGAAATGGGCGGATAACGGGAGGGTTAGCTTGTTCGACGTCGGCGACAATGTGGTGTATCCGCACCACGGGGCAGGTACGGTCGTGAGCAAGGACACGCGCACTGTCCTCGGTCAGGACCGCGAATACCTCACCATCAAGATCCTGCACAACGACATGACCGTCAACGTGCCCACCGAGAATGCCGAGAAGGTCGGCCTTCGCTGGGTGATCGGCCTCGACGCGGTGGAGGTCGTCGTGAAGGCGCTCTCCGGTGAGTCGACCGAGATGCCGAAGAACTGGAACCGGCGCTTCAAGCACAACCGGGACAAGATGAAAACGGGCGACATCCTCGAGCTTGCCGAGGTCGTTCGCAACCTCGCGCTGCGCGATCACGAGAAGGGCCTTTCGACCGGCGAGAAGCAGATGTACGTCAAGGCGAAGAAGATTCTTGCCTCCGAGTTCATGTATGCGAAGGACATGACCGAGGACGAGGCGGCCGATTGGCTCGACGAGGTGCTCGCCAATCCCGCAGGCGGGAAGAAGAAAGTCAAGCCGAAGGCCAAGGTCGCCGCCGCAAGCGCGTGAAGCGTGGTTACCGCGGCGGCATGACGGGGGTTCGACGCCGTGGCGAGTAGGAGGAACGACAGCACGACGTGGGCGATTCTTGTTGCGGCCGGCTCGGGCGAGCGGCTCGGCGCCGAGCGGCCAAAGGCGTTCGTCGCACTGGGCGACCGGGTTCTTCTCGCGGAGAGCCTCGAGCGGCTTGACACGAGCGAGTGGATCGACGCGGTCGTCGTGGCCGTGCCGCCCGATTGGGAGGACGCAGCTATCGCTCTCGCGGAGGAGATCGTCACCTCTAAGGTCGCTGCCGTCATCGCTGGTGGCGCGACCAGGGCGGAATCGGTTCGTGCAGCGCTCGCGCAGGTTCCTGACGAGGCGCTCGTCGTCATTGTCCACGACGCCGCGCGTCCGCTTATCAACGACGCGGTGATCGAGCGCGTCATCCTGCCTCTCGCTGAGGGATATGACGGGGTTGTGCCGTGCCTACCGCTCGCCGACACGGTCAAGAGGGTCGAGCGTGGCCTCGTCGTTGAAACCGTCGACCGATCCGGCCTTGTCACCGTGCAGACGCCGCAGGCATTCACCGCGACTGCACTTCGCTCGGCCTACGCCGGGGACGAACCGCTCGCTGCAACCGACTGCGCATCCCTCGTCGAGGCGCGGGGCGGTCGGATTCGCGTCGTGGACGGCGACGTCCGGCTGCTGAAGATCACGACCAGAGCCGACCTCGCGCTGGTGGCATCGTGGCTTTGAAGGCGGTCTTCTTCGACGTCGGCGAGACGCTCGTTGACGAGGAGCGCTGGTGGCGGGAGCTCGCCGAGCGCGAAGGGCTGCAACCGCACGTTGTCTGGGCCGCGCTCGGCGTCACGATCGAGCGCGGCGAGGAGCACAACGAGCTCTGGGGGCATCTCGGGATCGAACGGCCTTCGGTGTGGTGGAACAGCCTCGAGTACCAGCTTGGCGATCTCTACCCCGACGCAATCTCCTGCCTCGAGTCTGTTCGTGGGCTCGGGCTCCGTGTCGGCATCGTCGGGAACCAGACGGCAGCACTCGAGCAGTGGGCGCGTGACGCTTACCTTCCTGCGGACGTGATCTCGTCTTCTGTGAGTCTCGGCGTCCGGAAACCCGATCCCGTGTTCTTCAGTCGCGTTGTCGAGCTTGCGGAATCTGAGCCCGGTGAGGTCGCGTATGTTGGCGACCGGGTCGACAACGACGTTCTTCCGGCCGCGGCCGCCGGGCTTGTTGCGATTCACGTTCGACGGGGGCCGTGGGGCAGGCTGCAGCGAACTCCTCCGGAAGCCTCATTCGGCCTTGACGATCTCGCATCGCTGACCGACGCGCTAGCCTCGCTGGTATGAGTGATCTCCGGATCGGCATCGGCGTTGATGCGCACGCGTTCGCGACTGGCGTCCCGCTCGTGCTCGGTGGCGTCACGATCGAGCACTCACGAGGCCTTGCCGGCCACTCCGATGGTGACGTGATCGCGCATGCGCTCACTGACGCACTCCTCGGAGCGGTCGGCCTCGCCGATATCGGGGCGCTCTTTCCGTCAGATGACGAGTGCTACCGGGGCGCCGACTCGCTGGAACTACTAGCCGAGGCCTATCGGCACGTACGCGACGGCGGCTTCGAGCTCGTCAACGCGGACTGCGTGTTGATCGGCCAGGAGCCAAAGATTGCGCCGTACCGGGAGGCGATGGGCGCGCGGCTCGCGTGCGCACTCGGAGTTGACGCCGATCGCGTCGGCGTCCGGGCGACGACGACCGATTTCCTTGGCTTCACGGGTCGTGGTGAGGGGCTTGCCGCCCAGGCGGTCGCACTGGTCGAGCGCACTGGTCGTTAGCTCTCGCTCACGCGCCCCGTCGAGGCGCACGGACATCCGGAAGCGTGTGGACGCGACGGAAGCCCCGGCACACAGTTGCCACAGATTCGGCACGGATTCGCCCCACGCGTGTCGGTAGCGTTCCCAGAGGGGGCCCCACCACGCCCCCCTGGGGGAGGTTGGGGCTGTGCGACGCGAACGGGGCGCGCGTGGACTGATGGCCTCGCGTGGCGCTCTGCGTCAACGCTTTTGGTCGGCACCGAGGTCGGTTCCGGTCAGGCAGCCGGCAGCGTGAAGCTCACCCGGGCACCACCGCCGGGGCGGTTCTCCGCCCAGATCCGACCGCCTTGCGCCTCGACGAGGCCGCGGGCGATCGCGAGACCAAGGCCCGCGCCGCGTTGCGATCGGGCTGGATCGCTTCGCCAGAAGCGATCGAACATCCGTCGTTCCGCCTCATCGTCGAGCCCTTCGCCCGTATCCTCAACTGTCACGCGCACGGCTTCGAGATCAGGCTCAACCCGCACGGCAACCGTTCCGTCAGACGGTGTGTGCCGGAGCGCGTTCGTGAGAAGGTTCAGGAGCACGCGCTCAACCTTCTCCGGAGCGAATCGTGCGACCGCCTCCGCGTCGACCTGGGAGGCGAGCGAGACGTGCCGCTGGACGGCCTCGGCCGAGACGCCCCGGATACACGCTGAGACCACGTCGACGAGCGGGGAGGAATGGAGCTCGAGCGTCAGAGCGCCCGCATCGATTCGCGCGAGCTCGAACAGGTCGTCCACGAGGATCGTCAGGCCGCGTACCTGGTCGCCGAGGGCAGGAAGATAGTCGGCCGGCTCGGCGAGGCCGTCCTCGAGCGCCTCCAGCATCGCCTGCATGTTCGCAAGCGGCGTGCGCAGGTCGTGGCTCGCCCAGGCGACGAGCTCACGACGCGCATCGAAGAGCTCCTCGATGTTCGCCGCCATCTCGTTGAACGACTCGGCCATCTCGGCCACCTCGTTCGGCCCCGTTTCGGGGGCGCGCACGGTCAGGTCTCCGTGCGAGAGGGCGACGGCAGCGTCTCGAACGTTGTCGATCGATCCCGCGATCGACCGAGCGAGGAAGAGGCCACCGATCATTGCCACGGTCGCCGACGCGGCGAGCATGGCGAGGATCTTCACGTCGTCGCCCATGTGGAACATGACCCAGCCTGACAGCAGCACCACGGTGAGCGGGAGGCAGACGGCAAGGGCTGCGAGCCCCATCAGCTGCAGGCGTACCGTGGGGAGCGCCCTCAGCCCAAGAGCGAGGATCAACCCGACGCCGAGCGTGATCAGAGCGACGACAACCGCGTTCCAGATCACGAGTGCGCCGTCCGGGGAATAGGGTGCAGTTCGGGCGAGCGAAAACCGAGCAGCGCGAGGACGCAGGGAGCCTCGATACGTGGCTGTTCCGGGGCGACCGAGGACGAAGTGCTGCGAAGCGTTTGCAGCCGGCCGAGCTGTGCGGTATTCCCCGGACGGCGCACTAGGGCACCAGTCTGTAGCCGACGCCCCAGACGGTCTGGAGATGAGTCGGTTCCGAGGGATTGGTCTCGATCTTCTCGAGCAGGCGTCGGACGTGCACGGTCACAGTCCCCGTGTCGAGCGCCGCCTCGTAGCCCCAGACCCGGCTCATCAACTGGTCGCGTCCGAAGACTCTGCGGGGATTGCCGGCGAGGAATGCGAGAAGATCGAACTCCTTCGCCGTCAGCCGGAGCTCGGTTCCGTCCTTGTGTACATCCCGCGTGCGGGTGTCGATCTCGATGTCACCGAAGGACAGGCGTGCCTCGGCATCCTGGGCGGGAACCGAGCGCCGGAGAACCGTTCGTACGCGGGCGGCGAGCTCGCGCGGCGAGAACGGCTTTGTCACGTAGTCGTCGGCACCGAGTTCGAGGCCAACGATGCGATCGGCCTCCTCGCCGCGTGCCGTGAGCAGGATGACGGGCAGCTCCGAACGGGCGCGGATCCAACGGCAGAGCTCGAGGCCATCGGTACCCGGGAGCATGACGTCGAGAACGACGAGGTCGGGTGTTTCGGTCTCGAGCATCTCTCGCGCGCGATCGCCGCGATCGGCCTCGAGTGTCGTGTGCCCCTCGCGTTGGAGGTAGCGCACAACAACTTCTCGCACGATCCGCTCGTCATCGACGACAAGTACAGTGGCCATCTTTCGCATTGTGGCGACAGGGCCTTACGCGGGGATGAATTCCGCGTTACAGCGAGGGGAGCGCCACTGTCCCGTCGCAGAGGACAACGATGAGCCCGTCCTTCGCGAGAGCCTCCACCGCCTCGCGATCGAGCGCGCTGCCTGGCGTGGCTGACGCCGCGACGAGTCGGAGAGTTGCCGCCCGACGCTGGCGAAACGACCCCTCGAAGCGGCTCTGCTTGCGCGCCGGCGCGTCGCGGGTTCCGCGTGAGGGGCACGCGGACCGCAAGGGACAGGCGTCGCAGCGGGGGATCCGGGCGAGGCAGACCGTGGCCCCGAGATCCATGAGTGCCTGCGCGGCCGCCCCGGTGAATGCATGACCGGTGCGACGCTCGACGCGGTCGACATTGACGTCGTGCGGGAGCACGTCCTCTCCGAGTGCGAAGTTGCGGATCGCAGCCGCGGTGTAGCGCCCAACCCCGGGGAGGAGCGTCAGATCATCCGGCCAGCCGTCTGCCGCGATCATCTGCGCCGCTCGATGAAGCGCCAGCGCGCGGCGGTTGTAGCCGAGTCCTTGCCAGGCGCGAATCACATCTGCGGCGGGGGCGGCCGCCAGCGCGTCGGCTGTCGGCCAGCGCGCGAGCCAGGTGACGTAGCGCGGCACCACGCGGTCGACCTGTGTCTGCTGCATCATGATCTCAGACACGAGGATCGCGTACGGATCACGCGTGTGGCGCCACGGAAGGTCGCGAGCCGTTCGGTCGTACCAGGCGAGCAGTCGTTCCTCCACCCTGCAAGCGTAGAGCGGTCGCCCCCGTGACGCGGCGTGTCGTGCCGGTGCGATGAGCTCACCGGCACGACACAAACAACGGAGCTACTTCGGACGGACGGCGAACCAACCGTCGACGTTGTCACAGAGGACGACGCTCGCGGGGTCGTTGTGGTAGGTGTACGCGGGCAGCCCGTTCACCGTGAGTTGGCGCTTCGCGCCTCTCTTGATCGTCCCGAAGGTCGCCATCACGCCTTTGATGTGCTTCGTGACCGTGCCCGTGACATAGACCGGGGGCCACACGACGGCGCACTGACCGGTGCACTTGATCTTGCCGCCGGCCTGTTTTTCGACGTTCCAGTAGTAGATCCCAAACTTGCCTGGGGTCGCGATGACCTTGCCGAGGTTGTTGGTCTTGATCACGACTCCGGGCTTCGCGCCTGGGACGGTCTGCGGTCCTGTGAGAGACTGGGCGGCCGCGATCGTCGGTACCAGTGCGACTGCAGCGAGCGCGAAGAGTAATGCGGCTTTCTTCATGAGACGGTTCTCCTGTTCAGGGGCAGTGACTCGGCGCAGGATGGCTGGTCGAGCAGCAGTGCCGCATGATTCCGGGCGGGGTTTAAGAGACTCTTCATGAACCCGGGCTACCGCTCCTCCAGTTCGAGTGCCGCGGTGTTGATGCAATAGCGCAGCCCCGCGGGGTGTGGGCCATCTGGAAACACGTGGCCGAGGTGACCGTTGCAGCGAGCGCAACGCACTTCGATACCCGGCGCTCCGTCGCACGTGTCGCCCTCCTCCGTGAGCGTGTCTTCAGTCACTGGCGCGGAGAACGCGGGCCAGCCGGAGTCGGACTCGTACCGCGCGTCTGAGTCGAAGAGCTCGGCTCCGCATCCCGCGCATGCGTACGTTCCCGGCAGCTCGGCATCGTCCAGGTCTGTCGAGAACGGTGGCTCGGTGGCGCCTTCGCGAAGGACTTCGTACTGCTCGGGTGTGAGCACCATGCGCCACTCGGCGTCGCTCTTCTCGATCGTTTCCACCGGCTCACAGTCATCGGCAGCACCGGGAACGTTACCGATCCGTCCGCGCGAGAGGGAAATCCCGGGCGACCGCGTAACGGATTCGGTCGACCCGCCACTGAAGCGCTGTCAACGAAAACGAGAATCGGAGGAACGACGTGTCGAGCAACATGATGACGAAGACAGTGGGCGTCGCTGCCGTGTTCGTGCAGACCAACGAGCCCGAGAACAAGGTGATCACGTTCAGACGCAGCGCCGACGGGTCATTGGAGGACATCGGCGGAACGGAGACCGGTGGAGCCGGCAGCGCGACGCCGCACCTGCCTTCGCAGGGCTCGGTTGTCCTCACGCGCGATGGGGCGCATCTGCTCGTTACGAATGCGGCGAGTAACGACCTTAGCCTGTTCGAGGTGTCGAACGGCGGAGTCGAACTCGTCCAGGTGATCGGCTCGGGCGGCGATGCACCAAGGAGCGTCGCTGAGCATGAGGGGATGGTCTACGTGCTCAACACCGGAACGCCTTCGCTCGTCGGCTTCCGGCTCGGCGCCGGACGCCTCGATCCGATCGAAGGCTCGACCCGTGAGCTCGCGATCGGCGCCGATCCTGCACAGGTGGGCTTCTCGCCCGACGGCTCGACACTCGTCGTCACCGAGCGCGGCACGGATGCGATCGTCACGCGACCGGTGGCAGCGGACGGACTGCTGGGCGAGCCGACGGCACGCCCCTCGGTCGGCCCGACCCCGTACGGCTTCGCCTTCGCGGGTGAGGGAACGCTCGTCGTTACCGAGGCTTTCGGTGCCGCGAGGGGCAAGGCTGCTGCGTCGTCCTACGCGCTCCAGAACGGCGCCGTGGCTCCCGTCTCGGCATCGGTTGGGAACGGTCGCAGCGAGATCTGCTGGGCCGTCGTCTCGAAAGATGCCCGCTACGCCTTCACCACCAACTTCGCCGATGGTGCGGTGTCGTGCTATGCAATCGGCGGCGACGGCGAGCTCTCGCTCGAGGACGCTACGGCCGGGATCGCGATCGACGGCGAGACGGGTCTCCGTGACGAGGGCATCAGCGGCGATGGCAGGTTCCTGTACGCAATCGATGCCGACTCGAAGAGCATCTTCGGATGGGAGGTAGGCGCCAGTGGTGCGCTCACGTCGATCGGATCGTGGAACGGGCTCCCTGCGACGGTCGCCGGCCTCGCCGCAAGCTGAGGACCGGGGCGATGCGACTCGAGCCGCTCTACAGCGCCACCTTCACGACGCCGGAGAGCTGGCGCGTGGGGCTCGAAGGGCCGTTTGGGTCGGAGGAACAGAACTTCCTCATCGCCGAGGGGCGCTCGCAAGGGCGCCTCTCGGCACGGCTCCGAGGGGCGAACTTCCCGCGCCGACGGGCAGACGGGACTTTGCTGCCGGACTTCCGCGGCGCCCTCGAGACCGACGACGGCGCCACCATCCTCTACAGCTGGACGGGATACGCCAGAGCGGGCGGCGGCGGGATACGCGAACTCGTTGGCGGCATCACCCACGTCACCGATGATCCACGCTACTCCTGGCTCAACAACGCTTACTGCGCGCTCGTCGGCGAGGTGCGACCTCGCTCGAACGGCGGTGGCTTCGATGTCGTCCTCGAGGTGTCGGAGGTCATCTGGGAACCGACCCCGTAGCGCTACCCGCTGGACGGCGAGGCCACGGAGACGTACCGTCTGGCTCGATGGACACGGTAGATTCGAGTTACGTCCCACCTCCCGGACAGGCCGCTATCGTCGACGCGCTCAAGCGCGGCGACGAGCACACCTTCTCCGATCTCGTCACGGAGTACAGCCCGTCAATGCTCCGCGTCGCCCGGACGTACGTATCATCGCGTGCCGTCGCCGAAGAGGTGGTTCAGGAAGCATGGCTCGGCGTCATCTCCGGGATCGGCCGCTTCGAGGGGCGAGCATCCCTCAAGACCTGGATCTTCCGGATCGTCACGAACATCGCGAAGACACGCGGGGAGAGGGAGGGACGCAGCGTCCCGTTCTCCTCTGTCGGGGGCCGGGAAGGCGAGGGTGAGGCCGCTGTCGATCCCAACCGCTTCCTCGACTCCGGACGCTGGGCCGGCCACTGGACGTCGGCGCCGAGCCGCTGGTCAGAGTTACCCGAAGAGCAGCTCGTGGGAGACGAGACAGCGGGCATCGTCAAAGCAGCAATCGCCGCTCTTCCTGAAGTGCAGCGAACGGTGATCACGCTCCGCGACGTCGAGGGCTGGAGCTCCGAAGAGGTTCGTAACGCGCTCGACCTAAGCGAGACCAATCAGAGAGTCATTCTGCACCGGGCGCGGTCGAAGGTGCGAAATGCCCTCGAGGAATACCTGGACGGAGAGCAGACGTGAGCGACCAACAACTGACCTGTGAAGAGCTCGTCGAGATCGTGACCGAGTATCTCGACGGAGGACTATCCGACGCCGAGCGTGAGCGCTTCGAGGAGCACGTCGTCGTTTGTAGTGGCTGCGCGAACTACCTCGATCAAATCCGAATGACGATCGAGATCGCAGGACGTGTCACGGTCGACGACCTGATGGAGGAGACGAAGACCGAGCTGCTTGCCGCGTTCAAGGACTGGAAGCGCGAATGATCGCCTGGAAGTTCCTTGCGCCCGGCGCGATGGGCCCTTTCAGCCGTGTGACGTGGCCAACGCCAACCGGAGACGCTCCGGGCACGTGGGTCGAAGCGCAGGTTCATCCCTGCACGTCCGGCATCCACGCGTGTGAGGTCTCCGATCTCCCATACTGGCTCCACGCCGAGCTCTGGGAGATCGAGCTGGACGGTCCAGTCTCTCGCGCCGGTCACAAGATCGTTGCCCCGCGTGGACGACTGTTGCGAAGAATCGAGGCATGGGATCGCAATTCGATGATCGCGTTCTGCCAAGCGTGTACTGTCCGGATCAGGGAGGTCGCAGCCCGGTCGGAAGGCGCGGCGGAGTATCTCGTCGATCTCGAGGCCGATGCGCACCGCTCCGCAGCCGCCACGGTTGGCTACATCGCTGCACACGCGATCGGTGTCGTCGACGGAGCTGAGGCGGCCGAGTGCGAGCGAGCCGCCCAGGCGGGGTTCCTCTCCAACCGGCTAGGGCTGGACGTCGCCGGCCGCTGAATCGCGGCGCAGGAGCGTCAGCGCTCCGAGCGGGAAGAGCAGCACCGAGAGGATGCCTGCACCCACGAGCGCCGCACCGGTCTCGGCATCGATCGTGCCGAGTTCTAGCCCAATCTGCGTCGCGGCAACGATGAATGGAAGAGACGTCGCCTGCAGGAGCGCAGCGACGGTGGAGCGTCGGCTTCCGATGTCACGGCGGTAGAGGAGTGCCGGCAGGCCGCGGACCGCGAGGAGTGCGATCAGGAAGACCGGGACCTGCGCGAGAGCGCTGGCACTCGATGTCAGTGCGTCGAGGTCGAAGCGGACGCCACTGACGATGAAGAAGATCGGGATGAAGATTCCGAACCCGGCCGACTCGAGCTTCAACCGGAAATCGGGGTGGGTCATCTTCTTATCCCGGTCAAGCAGCGTGAGGAGTGCTCCCGCCATGAAGGCGCCGAGGATTGTCTCGAGCCCGAGCCGCTCCGCCACGAAGGCGAATACGATCAGGAGCAGGAACGCGCCACGGATCCGGATCTGGGCGGTCGTGTCCTGGAGCCGGAAGAGAACCTGCGAGAGCGCGGGAAGTCGCTCGGCGCCGGCGACAGCAAGGCCGATGCCGGCCGCGACGACGGCGAACCCGCCGAGAAGGATCGTCTGCGAGCCGATCCCACCACCCTCTCGGCTGAACAGCAGCGACAGCAGGATGATTGCTCCGAAATCGGCGATTGATCCGGCCGCCACGACGAGCTGCCCGAACGGCGAGCTGATCTCGTTCGCGTCCTTGAGAACCGGAACGATGATCCCGAGCGAGGTTGCGGTAAGGACGATCGCCACGAAGATGCCGTTGCCGGCGAGGTCGGCGGCGTGCAGCCCGAATCCGACCCCGAGGGCAATGCCAAACGAGACGACGAATCCGAGCGCGGCGAGGCGCAGCGGCCGGCCGCGCAACTCGTGAACGTCGATCTCGAGGCCTGCGAGAAAGAGCAGAAACGCGAGGCCGATCAGCGCCAGGACAGACAGTGGCTCGTCGATCGTGACCCAGCCGAGCACGGATGGCCCGACGACGATTCCGGCCACGATCTCGAGGACGACCGCCGGCAACCGCAGCGAGGGAACAAAGCCTAGGGCGAACGGCACGAAGAACGCCAGTGCAACGACGATGAGGAGGTTACCGAAGTGGAGGTCGGTCATTGCTGCGCGAAGGTCGCAGCGACGCGTTCGATGTCGCTCATGTCCGGCCTCGTTACTCCTGCGGTCGTCATCGTGCTCGGGTTGCGGGTCAGATCTCTCCAACCTGCAGTCGCCGCGGCCCGGCGGCCGTTACATCGCGGCGACGAGACAGCACAGCCGCTCTCCCGTGAGGACGACAACCCCGTCTACGGATCCGGAGGATTCATTCCCGCCGGCTCGTCCGGGCGGCTTCGCCGGCGTCGAGCCGCACTGACCGGAAGGCCCGCGTTACACCACGCCTTGAACCCTCCGATCACGTCGCCGGGACGCGTGAATCCAAGATCTGCGAGTACGGCCGCTGCGAGGATGGATGAGCATCCGTGATCGCAGATCAGGATGGTCTGTTGCTCGACATCGCCGAGATAGGGATTCCGAAACTCGCTCTCTGGTGCTGTCCGCCACTCGAGCACCGTGCGCGGGATATGGAGCGAACCGGGAACGATTCCGTCCTCGGAGCGACTGCTGACCGAGCGGATGTCGATCAGAATCGCGCCGTTCTCCATCGCCGTGTGTGTCTCCGCGGGAGAGAGACGCGAGATCCGCGCTTCGGCCTCGGAGAGGAGATCAGCGAGCGTGCGCCGTTTGACGCTTGCGTTCATCGACCAGATGATGTGCTAGTCGCCACGCGGAATCAAGTGGATCGAACGGTGGTGGACGTTTGCCACCGGGTGATTCCTACCCAGACTCCGCTGGCGGTGGTGAGCGCAGCAACGAGCACGATCGCGCCGCCGTCGCCCGCGACGTCGGCAACGATCCCGGCTGTGAGCCCGCCGGCCACGAACCCCATGTCGCGCCAGAAGCGGTAGATGCCGACGGCCTGAGCCCTGTCCCGCGGCTCGACCGCATCGGAGACGGCAGCGATCAGGGTCGGATACACCATCGCGGTCCCTGCGCCGAGCAGGATCGCTGCGACGAGGGAGGGGACAAAAGCACCACCGCCCGCGACGAGGAGGGCAAGAGCCGCTCCCTGAAGAAGCATCCCGAGCGCGATCAGCGGCTTACGACCGACGTGATCCGAAAGCCAGCCGGTGCCGAGTTGGCCGAGGCCCCAGACGGCAGGGTAGACGGCTGCGACGGCACCGATCTGTGAGGCGCTCGCGCCGTCAGCAGCGAGATAGAGCGGAGCAAGACCCCAGGCGAGCGCGTCGTTGAGGTTGTTGACGAGCCCTGCCTGGGAGCACGCACGGAGTACGGGATCTCGATACGTAACCAGCGGAAACGCCTCCCGCAGAGAGATCTTGTGGGCGCGCCCGCCGTGGTCGCGCTGCTCGGCGGTGACGTGCGCGTGCGTGTCGCGGACGAACGCCGCCGACACGACGAGCCCGACCAGCGCGATTGCGGCACCGCCGGCCCAGACGAGGGTGCGTGGCGCGATCGAGGCCGCGAGCAGGCCGGTGAGAAACGCAGCTGTGGCAACGCCGAGGTAGCCGGCGGCCTCGTTGAATCCGAGAGCAAGGCCACGGCGTTTGGGGCCAACGAGATCGATCTTCATCACCACGGTCATCGACCACGCGAGTCCCTGACAGGCGCCGAGGAACAGGTTGGCCACGACGATGAGCCACCAACCGGGCGCGATGCCGATCAGGAGCGGCACGGGCAGCGCAAGGAGCCAGCCGAGCACGAGGAGGCGCTTTCTCCCGGCGCGGTCTGCGAATGTGCCCGCGGCGAGGTTCGTGAACGACTTCGTCAGCCCGAACGCCACGATGAAGGTGAGGATCGCCGTCTTCGAGGTCAGGCCGAAGTCCTGCTCACCGATCAGGGGGAGGACGGTACGCTCGAGGCCGACCATCGCACCGACGAGCGCGTTGATCCCGACGAGCAGCGCGAACTGACCTGCGTTCGCGCGCAGGCCGAGCTTGACGCCGGTCACGCCGGCATGGAGGTGGTGCCGCTGCGGTTTGCCGCAACGATCTCCGCCTGTTGCGGCGGAGCCGGCGGTAGGTCGACGAGGAGCGCCCGAACGAAGGCGTCCTCGCTCGTGTGCTGCAGCGCTTCGTTGTGACGTCGCTCGAACCCGATCGAGGAGAACGGGTTGCTCGAGAGGCCGCGTCCGCAGACGGAACCTCCGATATGGCTCGGGTAGACGATTACTCCGTCGTCGAGCTGGAGCAGCTTTTTCACGGACGAGTAGAGCTCGCGGGCGAGCGGCTCGGGATTACCCTTCGCATGCAGGTCCGGGCGCCCGACGTCGCCGACGAGCAGGGAGTCGCCCGTGAACACGAGCCAGGGCTCGAGTGTTCCACGTCGTCTGTCTGCAACGGTGAAGGCGAGATGCGCCGGCGCGTGGCCGGGCGTCGAGACGGCCGTGACGACCGTATTGCCGAGTTCCACCACGTCACCGTCAGCAAGCTCCTCGTGGTCGAAGTCGACACCGGTATCCTCCGGCAGATACGCGGTGGCACCGGTCCGCTCGACGAGCGCGGGGAGCCCGGAGACGTGATCGGCCTGGACGTGGGTCTCGAAGACGGCCACGATCGGTGACCCGATCGCGGCAGCCGCCTGCACGTAGGTCTCGACGAGATCGACATGCGGGTCGACCACGGCGAGCTGGTCGAGGGACGTGCAGCCGAACAGATAGCTCGCGCACGACGTGCTCTCGACGAGGAACGGGCGCAGGATCATGGAGGAACAGTACGCCGAACAGGATGTTGGCGCTACCGAGATCGACGATGGCTACCTCTACGTGAGCGGCTGCTGCCGACCGTCGTCTAGCCTTGTGCTTCCCACCACTCGGGGTGCCCTACCGCCGTCTCATCCGGCACCGGATACGAGCCGTGGAGGTGAATCAGCTTCCAGCGGTCGTCCTCCCTCACGAACACCGCGGTAAATCGCAGCCGGAACGACGGGCCGCCCGGGATCGTGAAGTGGGGCTTCGCTACGGCCCAGCCGGTGTCACCGTTTTCCCATGCGTCGATCGCTCCGGGGTCGATCAGAACACCCTCGATGCCGTACGCGCCTCTGGCAGCATCCTGGCCGGAAAACCACTCCCGTGCAGTACTGCCGACGGCCAGAACCGCCTCCTCCTTCGACACGACGTCGTCGTACGTGGACAGATCACCGGACGCATTCTTGGCGAAGAACGTCGTGAGAGCCTCGGCGACTGCGGGTGACGCTTGCATCGTTGCTCCTCTCGCTCGGGGATCATCCCCGAGCGTAGTGGGCGCGTTCGGAAAGCGCCAGTCCGATTGTGTGCCCCTGTCCGTGGCCGCCACGCCCCGCTTGTGCGACAGTTGGCGGGTGCTGCTCTACAACTCCGCAGTGTCCGGGAATTGCTACAAGGTGCGCCTCCTTGCGGCCCACCTCGGCACCCGGTCGAACGGATCGCCCGGCGTCAAGACGCCCTGCACCTGGAAGTCCTTCTGGTTCGGGTCGGCCTTGATCTGGGCGAGGGCGGCC
>JANOFZ010000395.1:0-2728 GCA_031413935.1 Thermoleophilia bacterium
CCATAGGATCTGGCAAGCCTGTCTCGATCTCTCCGATCACCATCCGCCGCCGTTTCAACTTCCACGCCGCTGGCGATCCGCCGCCGGACGTGCAGGGTGAGTTGCCCGACTCGGTGGACGTCCGCCAGTCGTCACTGCTCGGAGCCGCGTGGACAGCGGGCAGCCTCAAGTACGTGTCGGAGGGCGGTGCCGCCTCGGTGACGTACTATGAGTCGACCGGGTGGCGCGGTGTCGTCGAGCGGTCTTCCGGCTCGTCGCTGCCAGCGCTGTTCGCCTCGCAGGCCGGAGCAGTGTTCCCGCTGTACCATCCGCTCGCCGACGTGATCGGTTGGAGCGGGGCGGAGGTCATAGCCTGCGAGTCGAGCGACGTGCTCACCTCGATCGGCCTCGCGGTGAGGGCGGACGGCGGAAACACGTGCGTGCTCGTCGCGAACCTCACGCCGCACGAGCAACAGGTGGTAGTCGGCCCCCTCGAGGGCTCCCTGGGGTTGCGTCGGCTCAACGAGGCTACTGCGGCCGCCGCAGCCGATCCGGTGGCGTTCCGGCAGCGCTCGGAGGGGGCGACCGCGAGCGGGAGCCTCGAACTCACCCTGCAGCCGTACGAGGTGGTGCGCATCGACCCCGCGTGAGTCGCGGGCGAGCTGCCGCAGCCGGGGCTATGCAGGCCGCCGCCGGTGCCAGTCCGTGACGGACTGGAATGCTGCTCCGGCCCGGAGCACGAGCCCGTCGTGCCACGCGCGCGCTGCAAGCATGGCGCCTACGGGTGCTCCCCCCTCGCTAAAGCCGCACGGGATCGAGAGGGACGGGATGCGCGCAAGGCTCAGCAGGTGTGTGTGCGGGATCACGGTGGCGGTCGTCTCGACCGTGTCCGCATCATCTGCCGCGGGCGCCTCGACAGGAACCGTCGGGAGCAGGAGCAGGTCGATCTCGTCGAAGACGACGTGCATCGTCTTCACCCATTGCCGGAGCTCGGTGTGGAGATGCGCGAGGTCCGATGCGCTCGTCGTGCCTGCGAGAGACAGGCGACGCCGCGTTCCCTCCTCGAACAGGTCAGGTCGGTTGGTGAGATCGTCGCCATAGACGGAGAGGGCCTCGGCCCTGATAACCCGCCCGCACACGTCGACGGCCTCTGCGGTGTTGGGCAGCTCGACGGACGTGAGTGCGGCGCCGAGCTCGCGGAACACGTCGGCCGCCCCTCGGACGCAGGCGGCGACGGCCGGATCGGACGCATCCAACAGCGAATCGACGATGCCGACGCGAAGGCCGGCAACAGAGGTGGGGGCTGTGAGGTCGACGTGACCGTCGACCGAGGTCGGGTCGCCCCGATCGAATCCGATGATCGACTCGAGCACGGCGAGGACGTCCTCGACCGACCTGGCGAGCGGGCCAACGGTGTCCAATGACCGGCTGACGGGCTGAATGCCGCGGTTCGAGACGGCGCCGAACGTCGGCCGGAGCCCCGAGACACCACACAGCGAGGCAGGCAGCCGGACGGAGCCGCCGGTGTCGGTGCCGATCGCAGCGACGCACAGGTCTGCCGCCACTGCCGCGCCCGAGCCGCCACTCGAGCCGCCGGGAATCCGGTCCGGCGCGGCAGGGTTGAGCACGTGCCCGAAGGTCTCGTTGCGGGACGTGCCCCCGAACGCGAGCTCGTGCATGTTCGCCTTGCCAAGAATCACGCAACCGGCCGTCCGGAGGCGGCGGACGACCTCGGCGTCGGTCGTCGCCACGCGCCCGGTGAACAGCCGGGAGCCGACCGTTGTCCGGACGCCGGCGACGTCCACGTTGTCCTTGATCACGATCGGCATCCCGTCGAGCGGCAGTGGTCGCCCGGCGAGCCGCGCGCTGTCGACTCGACGCGCTTCGGCGAATGCGAGCTCGGGCGTGATCGTGATCAGAGCGTTCAGTCGAGGCTGCTCCGACTCGATTCGCTCGAGGAACAGCTCTGTCACCTCGACGGCGGAGAGTGTGCGACGGAGCTCCGGGTCGTCGACGAGCTCGCCGGTCGTCATGCGGCGGCGACTGCATCCAGGGCGAGCAGCAGCGCCTTTGCAGTCTCGGCAGTACTTCGCGAACCGCCGACGTCCGTCGTCAGACCTTCGCCGCTCGCGATGACCATTCCCACGGCATCCTCTATCCAGCCGGCCGCGCGAGTCGCTGCCGGGTCGTCATGGCGCCTGCCGAGCCACTCGAGCATCATCGCGACCGAGAGCACCGTGGCATGAGGGTTCGCGATGCCGCGTCCCGCGATGTCGGGCGCAGAGCCGTGGGCCGACTGGAAGAGCCCGTGCTCGGCGCCGATGTCGGCGGACGGGGAGAGCCCAAGCCCGCCGATCGTTGCCGCACCGAGGTCGGAGAGGATGTCCGCGAACATGTTCTCGGCTACCAGCACGTCGAACGAGAGGGGTCGTTGTACGAGGTAGAGCGCGGCGGCGTCGACGTAGATGCTCTCGAGCTCGACGTCGGGGAACTCCGAGCCCACACGCTCGACGACCGAGCGCCAGAACGCATACGACCCGAGGACGTTCGCCTTGTCGACCGACGTCACCCTGTGCTGCCCGGCGCGGTTCCCGGCGAGCGCGAAGGCATGCCGCGCGATCCGCTCGGTGCCCGCCCGCGTGATGATGCTCGTATCGGCGGCAACTTCGCCCTCCACGCGGCTGCCGCCGGGCCGCGCAGCGTAGAGGCCCTCGGTGTTCTCGCGGACGATCACGTAGTCGATCTCTCC
>JANOFZ010000396.1:0-1897 GCA_031413935.1 Thermoleophilia bacterium
GGCGCGCAGGAGAACGGCACCGGCTCGGTGATGGCGATGCCGACCTACGTCGCGGCCGAGCTCGGCATGCAGCCGGAGGACTTCTCGATGCTCTACCAGGACACCGATGCGGCTCCGTGGGACATGGGCTCGTGCGGCTCGCAGACGACGTTCAACAGCGGCCGGGCAGTGATCGCGGCCGCCGTCGACCTGCGCGACCAGCTGCTCGACGCGGCGGCGGAGAAGCTCGAAGCGTCGCGTGACGACCTCGAGCTCACGGGCGGCTCGATCCTCGTCAAGGGATCGCCCGACAAGTCGGTGACGATCGCGGAGCTCGCCGGGGAAGGGACGTTCCATGGCAAGAGCGAGGATGTCGTCCCCGACAGCCCCGAGGCTCCAGCCGAAGGATGCGTCGGGAGGCTCGGGCTCGAGTCGTTCCACGCGCCACAGCTGATCGCTCATGCGGTTCGCGTGCGGGTCGATCGCGGGACGGGCGTCGCCCGGGTGCTCGAGGTCGCGGCCGCGCACGACTGCGGCAAGATCCTCAACAAGATCGGGGCGGACGGGCAGGTCTATGGCGGCGTCGTGATGGGCATCGGCCAGGCCCTCTCGGAAGGCACGCAACTGGACGCCGAGGGACGCCACCGCAACGCGCACCTGACGGACTACAAGCTCGTCACGGCCTCCGACGCGCCGAAGATCGACGTGGCGTGGATCGAGACCGACACGCCGGGCGCCGGGCCGAAAGGCTCCAAGGGCGTTGGTGAGCCACCGTGCGTGCCAACTGCGGGCGCGGTCGCGAATGCAATCGCCAAGGTGATCGGGGCGCGGGTTCACAAGCTGCCGATGACGCCCGAGCGGGTATGGGAGGCGGGAGCATGAGCGTGCAGACATTCACCACCGCCACCACCGTCGACGATGCCGTCGCGGCCCTCGCGGCGGGCGCTCGTCCGGTTGCGGGCGGCACCGACCTCGTCGTCGGCGCCCGCGCTGGCAAATCGACGATGCCGGAGAGCGTCGTCGCAATCCATCGCGTTGCCGAGCTGCACGGCGTCGAGTCTCTCGCTGACGGCGGCCTGCGGCTCGGAGCGCTTGCAAGTCACACGGAGATGGCGGCAAGCGACGACGTGCGCACGCGCTTCACCGCGCTCAGCGATGCCTGCGCGATCGTCGGCTCGCACGCAACCCGCGCGCAGGGCACCGTGGGCGGCAACCTGATGAACGCCTCGCCCGCGATGGAGACGGGCGGGCCGCTCGTTTGCTTCGGCGCCACCGTGACACTCCGCTCGCCGTCGGGCACCCGCTCCGTCGCGGTCGAGGATCTGTGGACGGGGCCGGGCAAGACGACGGCTGCGGCCGATGAGCTTCTCGTCGGCGTCGAGATCCCGGCGCCTGCCGCGGGAACCGGCAGCGCCTACCTGCGGCTCGAGTACCGGCGCCAGATGGAGATCGCCGTCGTCGGTGCGACGGCCGTTGTGACGGTTGCCGACGGGGTCGTCACGGATGCACGCGTCGCGATGACGGCGCTCTCCGCGACGATCAGGCGCGTCCCCGAGGCCGAGAAGGCTCTCGTCGGGAGCGACGGCGGCAGCGCAGCGGTCGAGGCCGCCGGAGCAGCAGTATCCGCGGCCGCAACCCCGATCTCCGACGTGCGGGGATCGGCAGAGTACCGGCGCGCCATGGCGGCAGTGATCGCCCGGCGCGCGATCGATCAAGCGCTTTCACGCGCGCGAGGGGAGAACGCATGAAGGTCGCGACAACACTCAAGGTGAACGGAATCTCCTACCCGGTCGATCTCGATCCGGGGACGAACCTCCTGACCGCCGTCCGTGACGTCGTCGGACTGACCGGCTCGAAGGAGGGCTGCGACGACTCCGAGTGTGGCGCCTGCATGATGCTGCTCGACGGCCAACCGGTG
>JANOFZ010000397.1:0-2041 GCA_031413935.1 Thermoleophilia bacterium
GGATCCGCGACCGCCGCAGCTTCCCGCGCATCACGCTCCCTGATCCGCCCTCTGAACTTCCACGAGCTCCACGCCGTCGCCACGAGAAAGAACACTGCGCCTGCAGCCGTCGCCCGTAACAGACTGCCGCCCGTCACCCCGGCAAGAACGACCAAGAGGACGGCCATGATCCCGTAGACGATCGCGCTGTCGCGGTACGGGTGAGCCGGGACCGGTCTCTCCTCACGCTCGCGACGGGTCATCAGGAGACCTCCCCGCATACGGTCTCGACCGCAGCGAGCACACTGCCGTCGCGAATCGAGTCAGCCACGCGTTCGATGTCGACCGACAACGAGCGGTCTTCGCGAAGTCTCTCCGACAGCGTGCGAACGTGGGTCCGAGCGGCGACGACACCGCATCCCGGCTCGAGCGGTGCGAGAAACTCGACGGCCTGCGCACCCGCGAGCAATTCGATCGCGAGGGACTGCTCGGCGTTCGAGAGAACCTGGAGTGCCTTGAGACCAGCGGCGTTTCCCATCGAGACGTGATCCTCCTGTCCGGCACTCGTCGGGATCGAGTCCACGCTTGCCGGATGGGCGAGGACCTTGTTCTCTGAGACCAGCGACGCAGAGACGTACTGCAGAATCATCATTCCCGAGTTGATCCCGCCCTCGCGCGTCAGGAACGCGGGCAGTCCCTCCGAGAGGCTCGGGTTGACCATGCGCTCGACGCGGCGCTCGGAGATGCTGGCAAGCTCGGCGACGGCGATGGCCAGGCAGTCGAGCGCGAAGGCAACGGGCTGCCCGTGGAAGTTGCCATTCGAGACGATCTCTCGCTCCTCGAGCAAGACAAGCGGGTTGTCCGTCGCCGCGTTGATCTCGATCGAAACGGTACGCGCCACGTACTCGAGAAGGTCGCGGCTTGCACCGTGCACCTGGGCGGCGCAACGCAGCGAGTACGCATCCTGCACCTTGTCGCACCACCGGTGTGACTCGAGAATCGCGGAGCCCTCGAGCAACGACCGCACGTTTGTAGCGGAGGCGACCTGACCCGCGTGGGGGCGCGCGGCGTGGATTGCAGGATGAAAACTCGTGAGTGACCCCTGAAGCGCCTCGAGCGACATCGCGCAGGCAACGTCAGCCGTCCGAGCGAGACGGAGGGCCCGGGTCAGGCCGAGAGACGCCATCGCCGACATGAACTGCGTCCCGTTGATCAGGGAGAGCCCCTCCTTCGCCTGGAGCCGCACAGGCTCGAGCCCAGCGGCTGCAAGCGCCTCCGCTCCCGGGATTCGAACCCCGTCGAGAAGTGCCTCACCCTCGCCCACGAGCGGGAGTGCCAGATGCGCGAGCGGGGCGAGATCGCCGCTCGCACCCACGGAACCGCGCGCGGGGACGTATGGGACGATGCCGGAATTGAGGACGGCGAGGAGTAACTCCACGGTCTCGACACGGGCGCCGGAGTACCCCTTCGCGATCGCGTTCGCCCGGAGCACCATCGCAGCGCGGACGACCTCGTCGGGATAGGGCGCCCCCACGCCACACGCGTGGCTGCGAAGGAGTCGCAACTGGAGCTCCTCCGCCTGGTCGTCCGGGATTGACTCAGACACGAACCGTCCGAAACCGGTGTTGACACCATAGGTGTGCTCGCCGCGCAGGTCGTCGAGAAGCCCGCGCGACCGACGCATCTTGTCGACGGCGCTCGATGCGAGGGCGACTGACTTCCGTTCGACCGCGACATGCCAGACGTCGTCGACCGTCAGGTCGTCGCCGGTCAAGAGGAGCGAGTTGGTCACCGAGGTCGAGTCTATTCGCCCGGGTCGCGCATCGGCACGTCAGTCATCCGAGTGGTACTGCGACGTCGCGGAATGTCGCTCCGTGGCGACCCGTTCGACCCTGTCGCGTGTCGGCGCATGCCCGGTGAGCGCGACGAGGAACGCGTCACGCTCGATCGCGACGAGCTTCGTCTCGGTGGTCGCTCTGATCGTTGCGATTCGCGGGACGTCGCGGAGGAGCGCGATCTCACCGAAGCCTTCTCCCCGGCCGAGCGTATTGAGGAGCACGTC
>JANOFZ010000398.1:0-16541 GCA_031413935.1 Thermoleophilia bacterium
GGATGAGCTCGAACCGCAAGCTCGGGCCTGACGAGGCGCTCGCATGGGGCCTTGTCTCCGAGGTGATTCCGGCCGAAAGCTTCGACGCGCGTGTTGCAGATCGGCCTCGAGGGCAAGCTGATCTTCGAGCGATGCCGCGTGCGCGTGCTCGAAGAGCTGCTTCGTCATCGCAACGGCGACCGTCGGAAGCGCCGCCCACGTCGCGGCCACCTCGGCAACACGCGCGTCGAAGCTTTCGGCCGGAATCACCTCGGAGACAAGGCCCCATGCGAGCGCCTCGTCAGGCCCGAGCTTGCGGTTCGAGCTCATCCACTCGAATGCGCGCGTGAATCCGAGGAGCCGGTGCAGGAACCATGTCCCGCCCGAATCGGGCACGAGACCGATGCCGACGAAGCCGGGAACGAACGCTGCTGCAGTCGATGCGACCCGGATGTCGCAGGCGCTCGCGAGCGAAAGGCCGGCGCCCGCGACAGGACCGTTCACGGCCGCGATCACTGGCTTGCCAAGGCCTCGGATCAGCCTGATGTTCGGGTGATAGGTCTCCTCGAGCTCCTCGCGGAGCGTTCTGTCGATCATCGAGAACTCGTTGAGGTCCTGCCCCGCGCAGAAGCCGCGCCCTGAGCCTGTGATCACGACACAGCGGATCTCGGGATCTGCTCCCTCCTCGAGCGCGCCGTGCAGCGCGGTATGGAGCGCCCGGTTGAAGGCGTTGAAGACGTCCGGCCGGTTGAGGGTGATCGTCAGCACGGCACCCTCGCGAGCAGTCAGGACTTCACTCATCTCGCAAACCATACTCCGCCTGCCCGCTCTCTCGCCTTCCGACGCCCGCCGCTCGAGCAGCTAGCGTCAGGCAGATGAGCTCGACCACCGTCGCGGCGTCGTTCGCGTTCGTCGCCGGCCTCGGCGGAGCGGTGCAGATCGCCGTGCAGGGACGACTCGGCGACCGGATCGGGAGCCTCGAGGCGCTCGCCTGCGCCGTCGTCGTCGGCGGTGTGACGGCGCTTGCCGTTCTGCTCGTCGCGCGGCGAAGCCTTGGTGGCCTTCGCGCGGGGTTCTCCGGTCCCAAGTGGATGCTGCTCGGGGGGTTGATGAGCATTGTCATCGTCCTCGCGATCACGGTTGCAGGCCCACGGATCGGGGTCGTCGCCACCACGGCGTTCCTCATCGTGGGCCAGTTCGGGCTCGCAACCGCGATAGATCGCTTCGGCTGGTTCGGCGTCGAGTCGATCGCGTTTTCCTGGTCTCGTATTCTCGGGCTCGCGCTGCTCGCAGCGGGCGCTGCCCTGACCCTGAAACGATGAGTCCACGCGCCTGGCTGGCGCTTTGGACCGTCTACATCGTCTGGGGCTCAACGTATCTGGGGATCGAGCTCACCGGAGAGACGCTGCCACCGATTTTCGCCGCAGGTATCCGCTTCACCACAGTCGGGGTCTTGCTGACGAGTTGGATAGTGATTCGGCACGGCCTCGCACCGTTCAGGATCGGCTGGCCGGCGGCCGGGTCGGTCGTTCTCTGCGGCGTGCTCCTGATCAGCGCGAACGCCGTATTGTTCGTCGCCGAGCGCCGCGTCCCGATCGGACTGGCCGCCCTGATCTTCGCCTCGGTCCCGCTGTGGCTCGTCGTGTTCCGCTCGGTTACCGGAGACCGTCCGGCCCGCGCCTCGCTCGCCGGGACGGCCTTCGGGTTCGCCGGTGTCGCCGTGCTCCTACGGCCAGGCGGCGATGCAACAGTGACGGGCGTCCTGCTCGTCGTCTGCTCGTCGCTCATGTGGGCGTTCGGGACATTCCTCTCCTCGAAGCTCCCGATGCCACGCAACGCGGTGACAACCGCAGGAATCCAGGGGCTCGCGGGTGGGCTCCTCCTCATCCCGGTCGGCCTGTTGTTCTCCGACGGGGAGTCGTTCAACCCTGCCGACTGGTCGACCCGATCGTTGCTCGGACTGCTCTACCTGATCGGATTCGGCTCGATCATCGGATACACGGCGTACGTCTGGCTCGTCACGAACGTCCCACTCGGGACCGTCGCGACCTACGCGTACGTGAATCCGCTCGTCGCGATTACCCTCGGCGTCGTCGTCCTGCACGAGGTGTTGACGTGGCAGATCGCTGCCGGTGCCGCGGTGATCCTGACCTCTGTCGCAATCGTCATCCGTAGTGAGATGTCAAGGCGGCCCGACGAGAAGCCGCCGCTGATCGAGACCTGATGCCTACAGGCCGACGATCTCGTCCGGGCGAACCGGAATGCGAATGAGCGGCTTGCCGGTCGCCGCGCGCATTGCCGAGACCACGGCGGCCGCTGCGACCACGGTCGGTGGTTCGCCGACGCCCTTCGCGCCGTACGGGGCCGAAGGCTCCGGTACCTCGATCAGCACCGAGTCCACGGGAGGCATGTCCAGGGTCGTCGGGATCAGATAATCCGTGAAGCTCGCGTTCGTGATCCGACCGTCGCGCGTCTGGATCTCCTCCATCACCGCAAGCCCGAGGCCCTGCGCCGTGCCACCCTCGATCTGGCCCTCGAGCGCGAGTGGGTTCACCGCACGACCGACGTCCTGTGCCGTCCCGATCCAGACGACGCGCGTGAGGCCGAGCTCGACATCGACCTCTGCGACGACACGCATCGCGGAGCACGCAAGTGCAACGTGTGCCCTCTCGCCAGTGATCTGGCCCGTCTCGGGATCGAGTGGTGTCGTTCTTGGATGGCGGTACACGCGCTCAACGTCCACCTCGGCTGCGCCGGTGCGCTCGCGCTCCTCGAGCGCTGCCCGACACGCGTCCTGCACCGCGCCGGCCGCCATCCACGTCATCCGCGAGGCGGACGCGGAGCCGGCTGAGCCGACCGTAGCGGTCGTATGCGGCATGAGGGTGACAGCATCGGTGCCGAGCTCTGTCCGGGCGGCCTGGAGGATCACGCCGACGACACCCTGCCCCACCTCGGCGGCTGCGCAGTGCACCTCCGCGCTGCCATCTGCGTGAAGCACGACCCGGGCGGCACACGAATCATCGAAGCCCTCCGAATAGCAGATGTTCTTGAAGCCGACCGCGAAGCCGACGCCGCGGTGGACGCCTTCCCCGCGGGTCGTGTTTCCGGCACCACCCGGGAGTCGGATGGGGTCACGTGGAAGCGCTTCGGCCGGCGGAATCGGAATCGCGGCCGCGGCACGAATCGTCTCGGCGACCGGGCATGACCCCTCGATCACCTGACCCGTCGGTAGGACATCACCGGAAGCGAGCGCATTGAGCAGGCGCAGTTCGATCGGGTCGATGTCGAGCTCGGCTGCGAGCAGATCCATCTGCGCCTCAGCGGCGAAACAGGTCTGAACCGCGCCAAACCCTCGCATCGCACCACACGGTGGATTATTGGTATAGACCGCTGTTGCTTCGATGAGCGCATTGTCGACCCGATACGGGCCAACCGCGAAACACGCTGCGTTCGATGCCACTGCAGTCGAGCTCGAGGCATAGGCGCCACCGTCGAGGAGGATCCGCATCCTCACATTGACGAGCCGACCGTCACGTGTGGCGCGGTGCTCACACCACATCCGTGCCGGGTGCCGGTGGATGTGCCCGACGAACGACTCCTCCCGGTTGTAGACGATCTTCACGGGACGGCTCGTGTGCAGCGCAAGCAGGGCGCCGTGCAGCTGCATCGAGAGGTCCTCGCGGCCACCGAAGGCGCCACCGACCCCGGCGAGATGAATCCGCACCTGCTCGGGAGCAAGTCCGAGGCACGGCGCGACCTGGTCGCGATCGACATGCAGCCACTGGGTTGCAACGTAGATGTCGACACCGCCCTCACCATCGGGCACGGCGAGCCCCGACTCGGGCCCGAGGAACGCCTGATCCTGGATCCCGACGTCGTACACCCCGCTCACCGTCACGTCCCCCTCGGTCTCCGGGTCTCCGTGGCGGATCACCATGTGGCGGACGACGTTCGGGCGGGGATCATCGCGATAGCCGTGGCCCGCGGTCGGCCGGCCCTCGTGGAGCGGGTTCATCTCGGTCGCGCGTTCCATGTCGGAGACCACGGGAAGCTCCTCGTAGACGACCCGGATTGCAGCAGCCGCACGACGCGCCTGCTCCGGGTGCTCGGCTGCGACGAGGGCGACGGGCTCGCCGTAGTAGCGAACACGGTCGGAGGCGAGCACGGGCTGATCCGGAAATTCGAGGCCGTACGTCTTCGCGCCGGGGACGTCCTCATGCGTGAGGACGGCATGGACGCCCGCCATCGTCAGCGCCTGGGAGATGTCGATCCCGACGATGCGCGCATGCGGGTGAGGGCTGCGCAGGGTGTGGCCCCAGAGCATCCCGGCCGCCTGCAGGTCGCTCGAGTAGGCGAACTCACCTTTGACCTTCGGTGGTCCGTCGAGCCGGAGAACGCTGTCACCGACACGACCGACGGTCGGCGTCGTCGTCGTGACCGTGCTCACGACGCGGCCGCCTGTCGCACCGCGTCGAAGATCTTGGCATACCCGGTGCAGCGGCAGAGGTTACCCGAGAGTGCCTCGCGGATCTCGTCGTCGCTCGGCGACGGGTTCGATTCGAGGAGGTCAACCGTTGCGACGACGAGCCCTGGCGTGCAGAAGCCACATTGCACGGCTCCGGCCTGGACGTATGCCTCCTGCACCTTGTGGAGTCGGTCGCCGTCCGCAAGGCCCTCGACGGTCGTCACCTCGTGGCCGTCGGCCTGCGCTCCGAGCACGAGGCACGAGCAGACGAGGGTGCCGTCGAGTAGAACGGAACACGAGCCGCACTCGCCCTGCTCGCAGGCATTCTTCGAGCCGGGCAGGTCGAGGCGCTCGCGCAGGACATAGAGGAGGCTCTCGCCGCCCCATGCCTCTGTCTCACGACGCTCGCCGTTGACGGTCAGCGTGATCTTCATGCGAAGCACCTCTCGAGCGCCCTGCCGGCGAGGATACGAAGGGCGTGGCGGCGATAGGCTGCCGTGCCGCGAACATCGTCGATCGGGCTCGCCGCCTCGGCGACGCGGGACGGAAAGCTGTCGGCCTCGTCGATCGGCGCTGTCACGAGGCGCACCGTCGGCGCCGACGAGCCGAAGGCGGCTCGGATCTCGCCGCGCTCGTGATCGACCTCGAGCGCGAGCGAGCACACCGAGATCACCATCGCGTTGCGCGGCCCGACCTTCATGAACGTCTGTCGGGCGCCGTTCGGCTTCACGCGTACAGAGACGACGATCTCGTCGGAGGCGAGCGCGTTCTTCTTGACGCCGAGAATGAACTCTCCGATCGGGACGCGCCGCTCGCCACGAACACTCGCAACGCACACCTCTGCGTCGCCGATGACGAGTGGCGGAAGTGCGTCGCCGGCCGGCGACGACGTACCAAGGTTGCCGCCGATCGTGCCGCGGTTCCGGATCTGCGGCGAGCCGACCGTGCGCGACGCCTCGGCGAGGGCAGGGAGAAGGCCGGCCAACGGTTCAGCCATCGCCTCGGCATAGGTGAGCCCTGCTCCGAGGACAAGGGTGTCGCCCTCCGTCCCGAAGCCTCGGAGCTCGGGCACCTCGTTCAGGTTGATCAACGCCGCCGGGCGCGAGCGATCGAAGTTGAGCTCGACGAGAACGTCGGTGCCGCCCTGCACGAAACGGGCATCCGGGAGCTCTGCCTTGAGCGCGATGGCCTCGTCGAGCGATCGAGGGGTGTGGACGTCCATTACCGCTCCTCGCGCACGTACGGAACGCCGAGGCTCGCCGGAGCGCCGAGGCGACGACGCCCGATGCCGGAAGAGACGATCACGAGCACGACGATAGTCATCACGTAGGGAAGCGCCTGAAAGAGCTGTGGCGTCACGGTGTACCCCTTCGCCTGGAGGATGAGCGGTAGCGCCGAGAACGCACCGAAGACGTAGGCGCCGACGAGGCACAGGTCGGCACGCCAGAATGCGAAGATGACGAGCGCGATCGCGATCCAGCCGGTTCCTCCCGTGAGCCCGTCGACCCAGAGGGGCGTCAGGGCGAGGCTGAAGCAGGCTCCGCCGACACCCGCAAAGGCGCCCCCCGCGATCGTGTGGAGGTACCGGTACCTCGCGACGCTGATACCCATCGCGTCGGCCGCGGCAGGTGCCTCTCCGATCGCCCGCACGTTGAGGCCCGGCCGGGTTCGGGACAGGTAGAGGCCAACGAGCACGACGCAGGCCCACGACGCGTAGACCAGCCACGTCTGCCCGAAGATGATGGGGCCGACAACGGGAAGATCCTGCAGGCCGAAGGCGTTGACCTCCTCGAACGAGTAGCGCCCTGGATCCGTGGCAAGCTCGAAGTCGTTCGCGATGTACGACGAGAGCCCGGCCGCACCGCAGAGAATCGTCAACGCAAGCCCCGCCACGATCTGGTTCGCGCGCAGCGTGACCACGAGGAAGGCGAGCACGAGCGCCGCGACAGCCCCTGCCAGGGCAGCAACGGCGACCGCGAGCGGCAACACGACTCCTTTCGCGCCGTCGATCTTCTGCACGGCAAGGAAGCCCATCACGGCACCGACGAGCATCATCCCCTCGACACCGAGGTTGAGGACGCCTGATCGCTCGGCGAGCAACTCGCCGAGCGCGGCGTAGAGGAGCGGCGTGCCATAGGCGACGGCCGATGCGAGCACGACGACGACGATGCTGTTGTTCACGAAGCCGTTCCCGTCTCCGTGCGTGCCTGCCGTGCCCGGCGATGGATCGAGACTCGGTATTGCACGAGCAGCTCGCCGCCGAGCATCGCGAACAGGATCATCCCCTGCATGACGCCGACGAGCCCCGACGGGAACTCGGCGCTCTGGAGGGTGTAGCCGGCGTTCTGAAGTCCGCCAAGGAGGAACGCAGCGAAGACGACGGCGAACGGATTGTAGCGGGCGAGCGCCGCGACGACGATGCCCGTGTAGCCGTAGTTCGCCTGCTGCAGCCCCCGGGCGTCGAGCACGTGTCGGAAGTCGCCCATCTGGCTCGCTCCACCGATGCCGGCGATGGCGCCGGAGAGGCACATGATCGCCACGATCTTCCGTCTCGTGCGCATGCCCGCGTAGCGCGCGGCCCGCGGGGAGTCGCCGATCACCTGCGTCTCGAAGCCGAAGCGGGTGCGGGTGTAAAGCACCCAGACGACGAACGCGACGGCAACGGCGACGAGGAAGCCGAAGGGGATCGCGACCGACCCAATCGTCAACACGGGCCAGGTAGCCGCGTCGACGAGAGTCTTTCCCTGGGGGAATACGAGGCCCGTTGCCGACGTGTCGCGCCAGTAGGAGAGCGAGTCGAAGATCAGGTAGTTGAGAACGAGCGCCGCGACGTAGTTGAGCATCAGCGACGTGATGATCTCGTTGGTGCGGAGAAACGCGCGCAGCAGCCCGGGGATGGCACCCCACGCCGCTCCGAGCGTTGCTCCCCCGATGATCATCGCAGCGATCAGGACTGGCGTCGACTGCCCCGCGAGCAGAATGGCGATCCCGCTCGCCCCGATCGCCCCGAAGTACAGCTGCCCTTCGGCGCCGATGTTGAACAGCTTCATCCGGAATGCGACGGCGGCCGCGAGGCCGGTGAACGCGAGCGGCGTAGCGGCGATGAGGGAGTTCGTGAGAGCTCCATCGGCGATGTAGGCAGCATCGAATAGTCGTCGGAAGGTCGCGATGGGCGGATGCCCCGTGGCAACGAGCAGGATCGCGATCGCGATGTGGGCAACGATGAGCGAGCCGAGCGGAACGGCGATCATCAGCCAGCGCCGCTGCTTCAGGCGCTTCTCGATCCGGATTTCCGGCAGGCTCACGTCTCGCCTCCCGCGGCCGTACCGGTAACGCCAGCCATGAGCAGCCCGATCTCCTCGACGGTGGCCGTTCTGGGGTCGACCTCACCCGCGACGGCGCCCTCGTACATGACGACGATCCGGTCGGAGAGCATCATCACCTCGTCGAGGTCCTCGCTGATCAGGAGGACGGCAACCCGGTTGTCCGCGGCCTGGCGGAGGTACCCGTGCACCGTCTCGATCGCACCGACGTCGAGCCCCCGGGTCGGTGCGGCCGCAACGAGAACCCGCGGTTCGCTCGAGAACTCACGGGCGAGCACGACCTTCTGCAGGTTTCCTCCCGAGAGACTTCGGGCCGCCGTCTCGGGCCCCGGCGTCTTCACGTCGTAGCGTTCGATCATCTCCTGCGCGCGTTTCCGGATTAGCCCGAGCCGGAGGAACGGCCCAACAGCCTCGGTGCGATACGACTTGAGCGCAATGTTCGAGGCGATGCTGAGACTCGGTGCCACACCGGTGTGCATCCGATCCTCGGGCACATGCGCGATTCCGGCGGTGATGGCCGCACGCGGGTCGCCGGTCTTCAGCGGCTCGCCTGCAACGGAAACGGTGCCCGCCGACAGCGCGCGCATGCCGGTCACTGCCTCCGCCAGCTCGCGCTGGCCGTTCCCCGCGACGCCCGCGATCCCGAGCACTTCGCCCGCGCGAACCGAGAGCGACACGCTCTTCAGGGCATCTCCACCACGATCCCCGGCGGCGGTGATGCCCTCGACAGTCAGCACGACGTCGCCGATCGTCGACTCACTCTCCCGACGTCGGGCGACGTCGATGTCCCGGCCGACCATGAGCGCCGCGAGCGACTCCGGTGTCGCACCGGCAGTGCCGACGGTGGCGATCGAACGACCGCCGCGCAACACGGTGACGCGATCCGAGACCTCGAGCACCTCGTGCAGCTTGTGGGTGATCACGATGACCGAGTGCCCCTCGGCGGCCATGACGCGGATCGTGCGGAACAGCTGACGCGCCTCTTGCGGTGTCAGCACGGCGGTCGGTTCGTCCAGAATCAGCACCTGAGAGCCGCTCCGGACAGCCTTCATGATCTCCACGCGCTGTTGCTCGCCGACCGACAGCTGCCAGATCTTTGCGTCCGGATCGACCGGCATGTGGAGCGCCTCCGAGATCAGCTCGACCTCGCGCGTACGGGCGGCTCGGTTCAGCAGGAACGGCTCGGTTCGCGAACCGAGAACGACGTTCTCGGAGACCGTGAGCGTGTCGACGAGGCGGAAGTGCTGGTGCACCATCCCGATGCCCGCCGCGATCGCGTCGCGCGGGCTCGCGAGCTCGACAACCTTGCCGCCGACCTCGATCTCGCCCTCGTCCGGCCGGTAGAGGCCCGTGAGGATGTTCATCAACGTCGTCTTCCCGGCCCCGTTCTCGCCGAGGAGTGCGTGCACCTCACCCGCGGCGACCTCGAATGAGACGTCATCGTTTGCGAGGACGCCGGGGAAGCGCTTGGTGATCCCGCGCATCGCGACCGCAATCGTCCCCGGGGCAGGGGGAGCAGCTGAGGCGTGCGGCTCGGGGGAGCTCATCGAAGCTGATCGGTTTCCATCGGGTGTGCGCACCGGCACGATGCCGGCGCGCACACCCTGCGGCGGTTCCTAGCCCTTCGGGCTTCCTTCGATGCCCTTCACGAGCCAGTTCACGGAGAGGATCTCCGGCAGAGTCATTCGCTTCCCCTTGGGAACGCGGAGCTTCCCTGCCTGGTCGTAGAGCGGCCCCTGGAACTCATAGAACTTCCCGGAGATGATCGCCTTCTGCTTCGCGGCGATGAGCGCCTTCGTCTTCGCCGACACCTTCGGCCCGTAGGGCGAGAGCAGGGCGAAGCCGTCAGCCATCGAGCCCCAGTAGCTCCCGGTCTTCCAGGTGCCGTTTGCGGCTGCCTTGACCCGCTTCAGGTAGTACGGCTTGCCCCAGTCGTAGACGGCCGCGACCTGCCACGACGTCGGTGCGAACTTCCGCGAGTCGCTGTTGTAGCCGACCCACGGGAGGCCCTTCGACTGCGCGTACTTGCCTGCAGCCGGGCTGTCCACGTTCTGCCCGATCACGTCGACACCGGCGGCGACGAGGCTCTCGGCGGCCTTCTTCTCCTTGGTCGGGTCAAACCACGACTTCGTCCATACGAGCTTGACCTTCGCGTTCGGCTTGACAAGCTGCACGCCGAGCGCGAACGCATTGGCGTGGCGGATGATCTCGGGGATCGGGAACGGAACGATGTACCCGACCACGCCCTTCTTCGTTGCAGCACCCGCAGCGATGCCCGAGAGGTAGATCGCGTCCTCGCCTGCACCGAAGTAGTTCGCGTAGTTCTTGCCGGATTTGTAGCCGGTCGCGTGCTCGAAGTAGACGTCCGGGTATTTCTTTGCCGCAGCGGCCATCGCGTCCATGTAGCCGAACGAGGTAGCGAAGATGATCTTGTTCCCGTCACGGACGAGGCTGTCGATCACCTGTGCGGCCTGCGGTCCCTCTGGGACGTTCTCCTTGTAGGTCGTGATCACGTTCGCGCCCATCGCCTTCTGGACGTAGAGCCGACCCTTGTCGTGGGCCTGCGACCAGCCACCGTCGTTGTGCGGCCCGACGTAGATCCACGCGGCCTTGATCGGCGCCTTCTTCGCATTCGGTGCAGCGGTGCCCGTCGTCGCGACGGCCAGCGCTGCAAGCGCGATCGTCGCGAGAGCAACGCCAAGTCCTGCCCCTAGCTTCCTCATCTGATCTCCTTTTCGTCGAGAGCGAACCATGACCGGCCCGCCTCCCACTCGGTTGCAGTCGCCATCCTCGTACTTCCGGAGACACAAGGCAACCCTGAACGGAAGCTCCGCTAAGAAGATGGACGCACGATGCGGCCGAAAGTTGCATCGGTGACAAGGCGGCCGTCATCGATCACCGTGGTGCCACGAAGCATCGTCCGAGCGATTCGGCCGCGAACCGGGAAGCCAGCGAAAGGTCCCTGGGGATAGCGGTAGAGGAGATCCGTGTCCTGCACTCGGCCTTCGACGTCGAGATCGACCAGCGTCAGGTCGGCGTCACGGCCGACCTCGAGCCGACCCTTCGAGGCCAATGAGAATCGGTCGGCAGCAGCGGATGATGTCAGCCGGGCAATGTCCCACGGCGCGAGCCCCCGCTCCGTGGCGGCGGCGGCCACCGTGCCGCGCAGCGTCTGCACCCCGGAGATGCCACCCCACCACGCAAACGCGTCGTCGCCCTGCTTCAGCGCGGGTGGAGCGGGTGAGTGATCGGACGCAATCATGGGAATGCTCCCCGTGAGGACCTCGACCCACAGCGCTTCGAGCTCGGCCCGCGTTCTGATCGGCGGCGAGCACTTGGCAAGCGCGCCCACGCGCTCTGCGTCATCGTCGGTGAGGAGGAGGTACTGCGGGCACGTCTCGCAGCTGACGTCGACGCCTCGCTCACGCGCCTCGGTAATGAGAAGTGCGGCCGCAGCCGTGCTCACATGAACGACGTGGAGCGAGCACCCTGTCTCGTCGGCGAGAAGAATCGCGCGGCCGACCGCCTCGAGCTCGGCGACCGCGGGTCGCGAATCGAGGTAGTCCCGCATCGTCCGACGCCCCTCACCTCGTGCCCGGTCGGTGAGGCCTGCGGTGATCGCGTCACTCTCGGCGTGAACCGCGACCGGCAGGCCGAGACGGGTCGCACGAGCCATCCCTTCGTAGAGCGTGAGGTCGTCGGCGGCGGCGAACTCCTCCATTCCCGTGTTGCACATGAAGGCCTTGAAGCCGACGACGCCTCGCTCGGCGAGTTCGTCGAGCCGGTCGATGTCACCGGGGACGAGGCCGCCCCACAGGCAGAAGTCGGTGTGTGCACGACCCCGAGCGGTCTCGAGCTTGAGGTCGAACGAGGCGCCGTCGATCGTCGGCGGCGATGAGTTGAGCGGCATGTCGAAGAGGCATGTGCCGCCACCGGCCGCGAACGCCGCTGTTCCGGACGCGAATCCTTCCCATTCAGTGCCGGGGTCGTTCAGGTGAACGTGTGGGTCAACGCCGCCGGGAAAGGCGGTGAGCCCGGTGACATCTATCTCGACCGTCGCCGTACCGACGAGCTCGGGTGCAATCTCCACCAGAATCCCGTCCGAGATCGCGATGTCCGCCCGCACGACGCCGTCCGCCTGCACGACCAGGCCACCGCGCATGAGAACATCGAAGTCGCCCATTGCCGGATCAGACGTTATCGTCACGCACGATGTCCCGTCTGGAACGAACGATTGCCGTCGCGCGCGGTGCCGAGCCCGCCGATCTCGTCGTCTCCGGTGGACGCGTCCTCTCCGTGTTCACGCGCGAGTGGCTCGACTGCGACGTAGCGATCGTCGACGGCACGATCGCAGGGCTCGGTTCGTACGAAGGGCGCGAGACGGTCGATGCATCCGGCAAATACGTCGTACCCGGCTTCATCGACGCGCACATGCACATCGAGTCGGTGAAGCTCCTCGTCGACGAGCTCGCACGGCTGATCCTGCCGCTCGGCACGACCGCGATCGTCGCCGACCCACACGAGATCGCAAACGTCCTCGGCGTGGACGGCGTCCACTGGCTCCTCGATGCGTCATCCGGTCTGCAGCTCGACGTGTACTTCATGGCGCCTTCCTGCGTGCCGGCCTCCCCGTTCGAGTCGCCTCGTCGACCACTCGGCCCCGGCGACCTCGAATCACTGATGCGCCGCCGCCGCGTGCTCGGCCTCGCCGAGATGATGAACTTTCCTGGCGTCGTCAACGGCTCGCCGGCAGAGCTTGCGAAGCTCGCCCTGGAGGGCGCCGCCCACGTCGACGGCCACGCACCTGGGCTCCTCGGCAAGGAACTGCAGGCCTACGTCGCGTCCGGGATCCGCTCCGACCACGAAGCGCTCACCGTCGAAGAGGGGCGCGAAAGGTTGCGCGCCGGGATGTGGCTCCTGATCCGGGAGGCCTCGATGGCGCGCAACCTGCAGGCGCTGCTGCCGCTCGTGCACGAGTTCGGCCCTGGCCGGATGGCGTTCTGCACCGACGACCGCGACCCCGAGGACATCGCCGACAACGGCCACATCAACGGGATGCTGCGCGACGCCGTCGCGGCAGGCGTGACACCGGAGGATGCGCTCGTGATGGCCTCGTTCCACCCGGCGCAGTGGCACAAGCTCGACCGGCTCGGGGCGATCGCGCCCGGCTACCAGGCCGATCTCCTCCTCCTACCCGACCTCGAGAGTTTCCTGCCAGACACGGTGCTCAAGCGGGGCGTCCCGATCAAGGATCATGTTTCGCCTCCGATCCCGGACTGGGTGCGCCAGACCGTCCGCGTGCGTCCGGTGACCGCATCGGACTTCGCGATCCCCTCGCGGGGCACCCGGATCAGAGCGATCGGGCTGATCGACGACCAGGTCGTAACGCGCTCGCTCGTGTGTGATCCAGTCGTCTCGGACAAGCACGTCGTCGCAGACGCGGCTGCGGATCTGGCGAAGATCGCCGTCGTCGAGCGGCACCTCGCGACCGGCCGCATCGGGCTCGGCTTCGTCTCGGCCTCGGGCCTCCAGCGAGGAGCGCTGGCCTCCTCGGTTGCGCACGATGCGCACAACCTCGTCGTCGTGGGGATGAACGACGACGACATCGCTTTTGCAGTCGGTCACCTCGCCCGGATCGGCGGAGGGATCGTTGCCGTCGAGAACGGCCGCGTCCTCGCCGAGTGCGCACTCCCCGTCGCGGGCCTGCTATCGGATGCGTCGCTCGCCGAGGTGATCGAGAGCAGCCGCGCGTGCAACGAGGCGGCCTCCGCCCTCGGCTGGGCCGGCGCGACGCCCTTCCTGACGCTCGCCTTCCTCGCACTCTCGGTGATCCCGTCTCTCAAGATCACGGATCAGGGCCTCGTCGACGTCGACCGGTTCGTGATCGTCCCGCTCGAGGTGACATCATGACCGAGATCCGAACCGGGCTCACCTACGACGACGTTCTTCTCGTCCCGCGGCGCTCCCGTGTGCGCTCGCGTCAGAACGTCTCGACGCGCTCGCACTTCACCCCGGGGATCGAGCTCGAGGTGCCGATCGTGTCGGCGAACATGGACACGGTGACGACCGCGCCGATGGCCGTGGCGATGGCGCAGCTCGGCGGGCTCGGTGTCCTCCACCGGTTCCTCTCGGTCGAGGAGGAGGCGGCCGAAGTTCGCCGCGTGAAGAGGTACCTCACGCACGTCATCGCCGAGCCGTACACGATCGAGCCGGGCCGCACGGTCGCCGAAGCGCGGGCGGACGCCGCACGACTTGCCGTCACCGGGTTCATCGTCGTCGATCCGGGCGGCCGATTGCTCGGTCTGCTCACGGCCCGCGATCTTCTCGCGGGCGAAGAAGGCGACCTCGTCGAGGCGCTGATGACGCCTTGCGAGCGGCTCGTCACGGCGGCACCGGGGATCCCCCTCGAAGAAGCACGGCGGCTCCTGACGACGAGCCGGATCGAGAAGCTTCCCCTCGTCGCCGATGACGGGACGATTGCCGGGCTCGTCACGCTCAAGGATCTCGCCGTCGCGGATCGCTACCCACGGGCAACGCGCGATGCGCTCGGCCGCCTCCGCGTCGCCGCGGCGATCGGGATCCGCGGCGACTACCTCGATCGCGCGAGCGAGTTGATCACGGGCGAGGTCGACGCGCTCGTCCTCGACATCGCCCACGGCCATGCGGACGCGGCCATCGAGGCCGTTCAGGAGCTGAAGAGCGCCTGGCCCGACGTCGAGGTCGTCGCAGGGAACGTCGCGACGGGTGATGGTGTCACCGACCTCGCTGCAGCCGGTGCAGACGCGGTCAAGGTCGGAATCGGCCCCGGTTTCGCCTGCACGACCCGGCTCGTCGCCGGAGTCGGCGTGCCGCAGCTCACGGCCGTGCTCGAGTGCGCCGAGGCTGCGCGAAGCATCGGTGTGCCCCTGATCGCCGACGGCGGCATCCGGCGGGCCGGGCATGTCGCAACGGCGATGGGTGCTGGCGCCAGCACCGTCATGGTGGGCAGCCTTCTCGCCGGACGCGAGGAGAGCCCGGGAGACGTCGTTCGCAGGCGCGGGCAGCTCTTCAAGGTTTATCGGGGAATGGCCTCGCGCTCCGCCGCGGCGGCCCGACTCGCAATCGAAGGGCGCGGCGATTCGCTCGACCAGTACGTTGCCGAGGGTGAGGAGATGGAGTTCCCACTGCGCGGCTCGGTCGCCGGCGTGATCGAGGAGCTCCACGGCGGCCTGCGCAGCGGGATGAGCTACGTCGACGCGACGACGATCGCTGAGTTCTGGGAGAAGGCGAGCTTCGTTCGCCAGACCGAAGCGGGCGAGCGCGAGTCACACCCGGGCTCGTCGTGAGCACGCTCTACCGAAACGGCTGGATCGTCACGATGGACGATGCCGGATCCGAGCACGAGAGCGGCTGGATCCTCGTCGACGGCTCGATGATCGCTGCTGTCGGCTCCGGCCCCGAGCCGGAGGCGACCGAGCGGGTCGATCTCAACAGTGCGGTCGTGACGCCGGGCCTCGTCAACACGCACCACCACCTCTACCAGACCCTCACCCGGGCTCGAGCTCAGCAGGCCGACCTCTTCACCTGGCTGCAGGAGCTGTACCCCGTCTGGTCGCGGATCGACGCGGATGCCGAGTACGCCGCCGCACGTACCGGGATTGCCGAGCTCGCGCTGTCGGGCTGCACAACGGTGTTCGACCACCACTACGTCTTCCCGCGTGGCCGCGAAGGACTGATCGAGGCCGAGGTGCAGGCGGCCCGCGAGATCGGCCTGCGGATCGTCGCCTCACGCGGCTCGATGGATCTCGGCGTCTCCGACGGCGGGCTCCCACCGGACGAGCTCGTCGAGGAGCTCGACGACGTGCTCGCCGAGACCGAGCGCCTCGCGGCGCTCCTGCATGAGCCCGGGCCGGGCGCGCGGGTTCAGCTCGCCGTCGCGCCATGCTCGCCTTTCTCGGTCACCGGTCGCCTGATGGAGGAGTCGGCCGCACTCGCACGCCGCCTCGGCCTCCCCCTCCACACCCATCTCGCCGAGACGCTCGAGGAGGAGGCGTACTGCCTCGAGCTGCACGGCTGCCGGCCGGTCGAGTATCTCGATCGGCTCGGGTGGCTCGCGGACGATGTGTGGTGCGCGCACTGCATTCACCTCTCGGAGAGCGATATCTCCCGCTTTGCGAGCACGGGCACCGGGGTCGCACACTGCCCCACGTCCAATCTGCGACTCGGTGCGGGAGCCGCACCCGTGCGAGAGATGGTGAGCGCAGGCGTCCGCGTCGGCCTTGGCGTCGACGGTTCCGCCTCGAACGAGCGCAGCGACCTCTTCTTCGAGGTCAAGCAGGCGCTTCTCGTCTGCCGTGGGCGCGGCGGCGGGGCAGCGATCACAGCGCGCGAGGCGATCCGGCTCGGCACGCGGGGTGGGGCCGCAGTGCTGCGCCGGGACGACATCGGCTCGCTCGAGCCCGGCAAGTGCGCCGACTTCGCAGTCTGGCGCACCGACGGCCTCGAGCTCGGAGGCGCCGACGACCTCGTCGCGGGCATCGTCTTTGCCGGTCCGTTTCGACCGGATCGGCTCGTCGTCGGGGGCGAGACCGTCGTCCGTGACGGCCACCTTGCGAACGCCGACGAGGCCGAGATCGCAAAGGCCCATCGCGTCCAAGCGCGAAAGTTCTCTGGATGACCGTCTCGCTCTCGACCCACGTGCTCGACACTGCGGCGGGTCGACCCGCGGCCGCGGTCGCCGTCGAGCGTGTTCGCCGACCAATGACGCGTTCGCGGGAACGCCGCGAGCATCGGCC
>JANOFZ010000399.1:0-16482 GCA_031413935.1 Thermoleophilia bacterium
GGCGGGCTTCAAAAACCATCTGATTTTCTACCGGGTCAAAGGCGAGGTTGTGGACGTGCTCGCCGTCTTGGAAGGGCACCGGGACTTGGCGGCGGTCTTGGAAAAACGCTAATCAGGACGGCGCAGCAATTCGCAAGATGGGATCGGGATAGTCGTATCCGCTGCCTAGCCGGTTTTGCGTTCAACGAGGTTCAACTTTGCCAATCGGCTTCGGATCGCGCTGGGTTGCCTTTGCAATGTCGCGGCGATTTGCCGGACGGCATTTCCAGCCCGGAACAATTGCGTTAGCTGGGTGTGCGTGCGCCAGCCGGCAGGCAGGAAGCTCCACAGGCCTGCACTGACCTGCCGGATCATCCCGGCACGGACGAGGAGCTTGTGCGAGATCGCGTCGGCGTCTGCCGGATCGTCGCGTAGCGTCGGGAGGAAGAGCTCTGATTGGCGCCGGACCATGCGGCTGCAGGTTACCGAAGCTGGCAACGCGCCTCTCAATCGAGCGGTATCAGCGACGCTTCGGCCATCGCGAGCGCCGCCGGCTTGGCCATCTTCAACCGTTTCGGCCGTTCCATGCCGCCCTCGATCCAGCGGTCGATCTCGTGGAACAGCTCGTCGATCAGGATGTCGGACGACACCTTCTTGAGCACGCGCCCATGGGCGTAGAGGAAGCCGACGTCACGTCCACCCGCGATCCCGAAGTCGGCGTCTCCCGCCTCCCCCGGTCCGTTCACGGCGCAGCCCATCACCGCCACCTCGAATGCTTCCGGATAGGCCTTGAGGCGTTCCTCGACGACGACGGCGAGGCTCTCGACGCCCACGTTGTCCCTGCCGCACGACGGGCAGGCGATCATCACCGGGCCGCGTTCGCGCAACCCGAGCGCCTTGAGGATCTCCCAGGCGACCTCGACCTCCTTGACCGGGTCTGCGGTCAGCGAAACGCGGAACGTGTCACCGATCCCGTCGGCGAGCAGTGAGCCGATCCCGATTGCGCTCTTGATCGTGCCCGCGAAGGGTGTTCCCGCCTCGGTGACACCGAGGTGGAGCGGGTACGGAACCTTCGCCGCAAGAATCCGGTAAGCGCGGATCATCGTTGGTACGTGCGTCGCCTTGACCGAGATCTTGAAGTCCCGGTAGTCGAGTCGCTCCAGAATCGACACCTCTTCGAGTGCCGCTTCGACGAGGGCCTCCGCCTGATCCCGTTGCGCGAGCTCGAACAGGTGGGCCGGCAGGGAGCCGGAGTTCGCCCCGATTCGCATCGCCACGCCGGCCTTCTTGGCCGCCTTCACAACGAGCTCGACCTTGTCGGGGCCGCCGATATTGCCGGGGTTGATTCTGACGGCGGCGACGCCGGCGTCGATCGCGCGGAGCGCAAGCGATGCGTTGAAGTGGATGTCCGCGATCACTGGGATCGGCGAGAAGCGGACGATTCTTGCCAGCGCGTCCGCGTCCTCGATCTTCGGCACAGCGCAGCGCACGACCTCGCATCCCGCCGAGACGAGCGCGGCGATCTGCGCGGTCGTCGCTCCGACGTCGTGCGTCTTCGTCAGGGTCATCGATTGCACGACAACGGGGGCGCCGCCACCGATCGTGACGCCGCCGACGCGGATCTGAGCGAGACTTCCCATTACGAGAGCCGACCGATGTCGTTCGTCAAGCCGATCACGAACAACAGCAGTACGAGCCCGATCCCGACGATCGAGACGCGCTCGTAGACGGCGCGTGCGACGGTCCGACCGCTGACCCCCTCGATGATCGCGAAGACGATGTGGCCGCCGTCCAGTGGGAGGAAGGGCAGGAGGTTGAGAAGAGCGATCGAGAGCGAGATGAGACCCAGGACCCAGAGGAAGCTGTCCGTGCCCTGCTTGGCAGCATCAGATGATCCCTGGACGATGCCAACCGGGCTGGAAATGTCCTTCCGCCCCTCCCCGGTAACGAGATTCCCGAGCGAGGTGAAGATCGCCTGCGAGATCTCAGCCGTGGTTGTCAACGACTCGCGCGATGCAGCAAGCGGGGAAAGACCCGCTCCTGCAAGCAGAAACCCGAGGCGATACACGTCGCCGTCCCTGTCGGCTGGCCGGGGGCCGAGTGTTACCCGTGACCCGTCGCGCACGACAACAAGGGTAAGTGGCTCCCCGTCGGATGCTCCGATTGTTCGCGCGATCGTCCCACCCGTCATCGGCGTGCCGTTGATCGAAACGATCCGATCTCCGGCGACGATTCCGATCTTCTCTGCAGCGGTACCGCCACGCACTGCGTCGACCGTCGTCGTCGGCCTGCCTCCCGTCGTTGCGTAGAGCACCGCAAAGATGACGATCGCGAAGAGGATGTTCGCCGCCGGGCCGGCGAAGATCACGAGGACGCGCCGCCACGTCGCAGCCCGCCAGTACGCGTCGGGCCCGAGGGCGTCGCCGATGTCGGTGACACCCTTGTCGATCTCCCGTGCGATCGGATCGCTCAGCTCCGCGCCAGCTGCGACGTCGCTAAACGCGGCGAGCGCTGCTCTCGCTTCGTCGTGATCGCCGGATGCGAGCGCGTGGCGCAGTCGATCGGCGCCTCTCTCGAGCTCCGGCATGTCCGCGACGGCCCTGCCGAGCGCGTGGTCGACGTCGCTCGGCGCTGGTCGGTGCATGCCGGGAATCTTGACGAAGCCTCCGAGCGGGATCATGCCGATGCCGTACTCGATGCCCTTCCGGGTGCGTTTGACCATGGCCGGAGGAAAGCCGATGTAGAACTTCCGCGGTCGCATCCCGAGGGCGAGCGAGGCCGAGAAGTGTCCGAGCTCGTGGATGAAGATCAGGAATCCGAGGCCGACGATGGAGATGAAGATCGTCACGCGGGTACGAGCCTCCCCTCGGCAATGCTGCGCGCCTCGGCGTCGGCTGCGACGAGATCCTCGAGATCGCGCGCCGGCGACCCGTCAACCCGATCGAGCGCCGCCGCAACTGTGTCCCCGATCTCGAGAAAGCCGATTCGCCCAGCAAGGAACGCCTCGACAGCGACCTCGTTGGCCGCGTTGTAGGCGCACGGGGCCGTCCCCCCGCGCTCCCCGGCAGCGCGGGCGAGCGGTAAGAGGGGAAACGTCTTCCCGTCAACTGCCTCGAAGCGAAGCTCGAGACCCTGCGAGAGGTCGAGCGGCGGGACGTCCACCGACGCGCGATCGGGATAGCTGAGCGCGAACGAGATCGGCCCGCGCATATCGGGGTTCCCGAGGTGAGCGAGGAGTGCCCCGTCGCGAAAGCGAACGAGCGAGTGAACGATCGACCCGGGATGCACGACGACCTCGATGTTCTCGTACGGGACGCCGAAGAGCCAGTGCGCCTCGATCAGCTCGAGCCCTTTGTTGGCGAGCGTCGCAGAGTCCACACTGATCTTTCGTCCCATCGACCAGGTCGGATGTGCGAGCGCATCCGCGATCGTGACGTTCGCGAGTTCATGCGTCGAGCGGCCACGGAACGGGCCACCGGAGGCAGTGAGCACGAGAGCGTCGATCGTCTCCAATGCTCGTCCCTCGAGACACTGGAACAGCGCGGAGTGCTCGCTGTCGACCGGGAGCAGGAGCCCCCCACCCCGGCGATGCGCCGCCACCGCGAGCTCGCCCGCGGCCACGAGGCTCTCCTTGTTTGCAAGCGCGAGCGTGACGCCGTGCTCGAGCGCCCAGAGCGTCGCCTCGACGCCGGCGAATCCAACGATCGCGTTGAGCACGATGTCCGGCTCGCAGGCTTCGAGAAGTGCGACAGCGGATCCACCGACCTGCACGTGCGCAACACCGTGCTCGAGGCCCAGCGCCTCGATCGGCCGGGATCCCGACATCACCCCGCACAGCTCGAGCTCGGGCCGAGAAGAGATGATCTCGATCGCCTGGCGGCCGATCGAGCCCGTTGCACCGAGGAGGGCGACTCGCTTCACGGACATAGCGTGCCAGTCGCGTCCCGGGTCATGTCAGGGCCAGCACGACGTAGAACGCAGCCGGTCCCGCCCAGAGCAGCGAATCGACCCGATCGAGGACACCACCGTGGCCCGCAAGGATCCGACCCGAGTCCTTCACGCCGAGGTCGCGCTTGATCGCCGACTCGAAGAGATCGCCGAGCGTCGAGGAGAGCGCAACGGCAGCGCCGAGTGCAAGCGCCTCGAGATCGGTGAGGAAGCCCTGGTCGTACATGGCGAAGAAGGCAACCGCCATTGCCGCGATGGTGCCGCCGACAAAGCCTTCCCATGACTTGCCGGGAGAGATCTTCGGCGCCATCTTGTGGCGGCCGACTGCTCGGCCGACAACATAGGCTGCAGTGTCGTCCGCAAAAACGGCGATCAGCACCGTGAAGATGACGAGGCGACCGTTGTCGGGGATATCGCGGAGGAGCAGCAGCGCTGAAATGCCACCTCCGATCCAGACGACACCGAGCAGGGTCAACGAGATCGCTGCGGTGGCCGATGGTCGCGCGTCCGAGAAGCCGAAGATCACGAACGCGACGAGAATCGTCGAGAAGATCCCACCGACCATCCACGCGATGTTCCCGGTCTCGGCTCCGACGAGCGTGAGCAGCAGACCGACGTAGCCGCCGAGCACGATCGGACGGAGGCCGCGACCCATCGTGTAGAGCTCGTGGAGAGCGATCAGGCCGCCGACGGCCGCAAGGCCAAACAGCCACCAGCCACCCAGCCAGACGAGACCGAGGACGAGCGGAAGCAGGATGAGCGCCACCCCGATGCGCGACCACAACGCGCTCATCGGCCGCCAAACCGCCGATCGCGCGAGGAGAACGCCTCGAGCGCGGAGCGTAGATCGTCGGCGCCGAAGTCGGGCCACAGCGTCTCGGTGAAGACGAACTCGGCGTACGCCGTCTCCCAGAGCATGAAGTTCGAGATCCGGAACTCCCCTGACGTGCGGATCAGAAGGTCGATCTCGGGCAGTTCGGGTGCGTTCAGACGGTTGGCGATTGCTACCTCGTCGACGTCCGCCGGCGCGAGACCATCCTCGACGCAGCGGCGGGCAGCATCGACGATCTCGGCCCGGCCGCCGTAGTCGAACGCGATCCAGAGATCGAGCGTGTCGCGTTGTGCGGTCGAGCGCTCGAGCTCACCCATAGCCTCGCGAAGATGGGACGGCACGCGATCGCGACGACCGAGGAATCGGGTTCGTACACCCTGCTCTGCAAGGTCCGGAAGCTCACGGTCGATCGTTTCGCCGAGAATCTCCATCAGGGTCGCGACCTCCTCCGCAGGGCGCGTCCAGTTCTCGGTCGAGAAGGCGTACACAACGAGCGCCGTGATCCCCTCGTCGATCGCTGCCTCGACCGTGCGCCGCAGCGCTCGCGTTCCCTCGCGATGACCCGCCTCGACTGGCAGGCTCTTGCCTGCGGCCCAGCGGCCGTTCCCGTCCATGATGATCGCGACGGTCTGTGCGAGGGCAACGCCTCCCGGCATCAGCCCTACACCTCCATGATCTCGGCCTCTTTGTGCTTCAGGAGGTCGTCGAGCTTCTTCACGTGATCGTCGGTGAGCTTCTGCACCTGCGTCTCGGCGCGACGTTCCTCGTCGTCTCCGACGGCGCCGTCCTTGACGAGTTCCTCCAGATGCTTCATCACGTCGCGTCGAACGTTTCGGATCGCGATCTTGCCCTCCTCTGCATACCGGCGGACGACCTTGACGAGCTCCTTGCGCCGCTCCTCCGTGAGGGATGGAATCGGGAGCCGAATCAGCTTGCCGTCATTCGACGGCATCAATCCGAGGTCGGACTCCTGGATCGCCTTCTCGATCGCCTTGATCTGGCTGGCGTCGTACGGCTGAATCGAGAGGAGGCGGGCCTCGGGCGCGGAGATCGTGGCCATGTTGCTCAGCGGCGTCGGTGTGCCGTAGTAGTCGATCGTGATGCGATCGAGCAGCGCGGCAGATGCTCGTCCGGTTCGGACGCTATTGAACTCAACGCGGGTAGCACCGATCGACTTGTCCATTCGCAACTCGCAGTCGACGAGAAAATCCTCGATCGCCGTCATGTCAGGCCTCCTCTCGGGTCGTGACGATCGTTCCGATTCGCTCTCCCGAGGCAACGCGCACGATGTTTCCCTCGGCGAGCTCGAAGACGTGGATCGGAACACGGTTGTCCATGCACAACGAGAGCGCGGTCGTGTCCATCACCTTGAGGCCGCGCTCGATCGCCTCGAGGTGCGTGATCTCGGGCAGGAACCGGGCATTCGGATCGGTGCGTGGGTCGCCGTCATAGACGCCCTGAACGCCGTTCTTGGCCATCAGGATCGCCTCCGCTCCGATCTCGAGGGCCCGCAGCGCGGCTGCCGTGTCCGTCGTGAAGAACGGATTGCCCGTGCCGGCAGCGAAGATGACAACGCGATCCTTCTCGAGATGCCGCATCGCACGCCTGCGGATGTACGGTTCCGCGACCTCCGAGACGGCGATTGCCGACTGGACGCGTGTCTGAGCGCCGAGCTTCTCCAGGGCATCCTGGAGGGCGAGGGCATTCAGCAGCGTCGCGAGCATGCCGGCGTAGTCGGCGGTGGCTCGATCCATTCCTTCAGCCGCGGCGGCCATGCCGCGGTAGAAGTTTCCGCCTCCGACGACGATCGCAAGCTCGGTGCCTGCTTTGCGAACGTCGACGACCTCGCGGGCGATCGCTGTGACGGTCTTAGGATCGACACCGTAGTCCCTGTCGCCCATCAGGCTCTCGCCCGAGAGCTTCAGGAGGACGCGACGAAACTGCGCACTCACGACCCTGCGACCGAGATCCGCTTGAAGCCCTTCAGCGTCGCGCCTGCGGCGGCAAGTGCCGAGCCGACGGACGCCGCCTGATCGTGGATCCACGCCTGGTCGGCGAGGACGCCACCGGGAGCTGCCGCGAAGAAGCGCTTGCCGAGCATGCCGTCCACGATCTTCTCACGTGCGGCCTCCGGCTTCGAGAGTAGCTCGTCGGAGTTGAGGTACACCTGCCGCTCGGCCTCGATCGTCTCTGCTGGAACCTCATCGCGTGTCGCCCACTCGGGCGCCGCGAACGAGATGTGCATCGCGAGCTGCCGGGCCAGAGCTTCGTCTCCACCGTCGAGCTCGACGAGTACGCCGATCTTGCGCGCAGGCGGATGCACGTAGGCAGCGATCGTCGAGGCGTCGTCGTATCGCTCGGCACCGACGATGACGATGTTCTCACCGAGCTTGCCCACGAGGCCGAGCCGTTCCTCGTCGAACGAGTCGACCGCGCCGACGCCGTTTGCGTGTACCGCTTGCAGAACGCGCTCTGCGAAGGACTGGAATTCCTCGTTCTTCGAGACGGGCTCCGTCTCGCAGCCGACGCCGACGATCGATCCGACGCTGCCGTTGATGATGACGCCGACAAGGCCCTCGGTCGTCTGCCGATCTGCCCGCTTTCCGGCTTGCGCCATCCCCTTCTCGCGCAGCAGGGTGCGTGCGCCATCGAGGTCGCCTCCCGTCTCCTGCAGGGCTCGCTTGCAATCCATCATGCCCGCGCCGGTGAGCTCGCGGAGCTCCTTGACGAGGCCTGCACTGATCTCGGTCACGCTTTCTCCTTTGGGATAGGTCAGTGAGCGACGATGCGCGGAAGCGCCTTCGCCTGCTCGATCCAGTCGGCAACCTCATCCGCGCTCGGAACGCGACGAACGAGGCTCCGTGCCTCGTTCGTCTCGGCGAGCCCCGTGACGAGGTTGTCGACATTGCGCTGTGCGAGCTCGGGCACGGAGTCGACTCCCGCAGCCTCGAGCAACTCCGCGTACTGTGGTCCGACCCCGACAACCCGGATCAGGTCGGCGTGATTGACCCAACGAACGACGCGAACAGCGTCGATTCCCGTCTCCTCGGCGAGCGCTGCGCGCCCCTCGGGCGTCGCTCCCTTCTCGAGAAGCGCGTCGATCGATGCCACTCCGGCGGCCCTCAGCTTGTCGGCGTAGGCCGGCCCGATGCCCTCGATCTCGATGATGTCACCCGTTCCCTCGGGCGTGGACTCCTCCGCGACAGGCTCGACCGGTTCGGCTTCCACGGCCGCTGCCTCCGCAGCCTCGGTGGCGGCGGCCGCCTCGGCGGCGGCAGCCTTGGCGGCGAAGTCCTTCTCCGAAACCTTGCTCTGGCCCGCGGCGATGCCATCGGCGAGCGCGCGGACGATCAGCGAGCACGACCGGATCGCGTCATCGTTACCCGGGATTACGAACTGTGCCTCGTCGGGATCGCAGTTCGTGTCGACGATCGCGATAACCGGGAGGTGCAGGCGCTGGGCCTCGCGAACTGCGAGTGCCTCCTTCTTGAGATCGACGATGAAGACCGCATCCGGCTGACGCTTCATGTCGGCGACGCCACCGAGGTTGGCCTCGAGCTTCTCGAGCTCTGCCTCCATCGTGATGCGCTCCTTCGCCGGCAGAAGCGCGAGCTGCCCGTCGGTCTTGAGCCTGCGTAGGTCGTGCAGGTACGCGATCCGGTCCTGAATGGTGCGCCAGTTGGTGAGAAGGCCGCCGAGCCAGCGATTGGCGACGAACGGCATGCCAACACGCGTGGCCTCGGTGCGAACAGCGTCCTGGGCCTGCTTCTTCGTGCCGACGAAAAGGATCGTGCCGCCACGCTCCGCGATGTTACGTGCGAAGTCGTACGCTTCCTCGACGAGCTGCTGTGTCTGCTGCAGGTCGATGATGTAGATACCGCCGCGCTCCGTGAAGATGAATCGCTTCATCTTCGGGTTCCAGCGACGTGTCTGATGGCCGAAGTGAACTCCAGCCTCCAGTAGCTCCTTCATGGAGACAACTGCCAACGGGACCAGCCCCTTTCAATGTGGTTTCAGAAATCGTGCTCCGGCGGGCCTTGACGGAACCGGGCTCCGATCGCGGAGCCACGGCACCACCGCCCTGGCGCTGATCGCCGGGTAGTTGGAACGTGGAACGGTAATGGTAGCCGAGTGCGTCGTCAGCGGCTGGCGGAGGCTTCCCGCCTTGCGATGTCAAGAGCGACGGCGAGGTCAGGAGGGAGATCCGAGGAGATATCGATCTCGGCCCCGGTGAGCGGATGCGTGAAGGCGAGGCGGCGAGCGTGGAGGAACTGCCGCTCGAGCCCGAGATCGCCGGCAACCCCGTAGACGGGATCGCCGCTGACGGGTAGCCCGATCGCCTCGAGATGGACACGAATCTGGTGGGTGCGGCCGGTCTCGAGCTTGACATCGAGGAGCGTGCGCTCGTGCATCGCTTCTCTCACCTCGAACCATGTTACCGCCTCCCGCGGTGTCGGCGTGTCGAGCGAGTGTCGGGTTCGATCACGCCTGTCGCGTCCGACCGGCGCCTCGATGCGTCCGGACGTCGATCCGGGTACGCCGAGCACGAGGGCCGCGTACGTCCGCTCGACCTCACGCTTGCGGATCATCTCCCGGAGTAGGTCAAACGCTTCGGACGACCGGGCGACGACGAGGAGACCGGATGTGTCGCGATCGAGGCGATGGACGATTCCAGGCCGATCGTCGTCCTCACCGCCCTCCGCTCCGTGCTGAAGGAGACCCTGGACGAGTGTCCCCGTGCGCGTCGATCCTGCAGGATGAACAACGAGTCCTGCCGGCTTGTCCACAACGAGGAGGTGCTCGTCCTCCCAGGCGATCGGGATGTCGAGGGCCTCCCCTCGTAGCGGCTCGATCTCGGGGATCTCGACCGAGATCTCCTCTCCCCCTTCGAGTCGGAAGCTCTTCGCGCGTGGCTCACCGTCGACGAGAACGAGACCGCCCGTGATCAGCCGCTCGGCGAGCGCGCGCGACTCGAGTTCTGGGCGCGCGGCAAGCACACGGTCGAGCCGCGCGCCCGCCTGCGGCTCACGAACGTGAAAGCGGAGCCGTGCCAACGCGCGGGCTTGCCCGGTCAGCCGCAACGAACGAGGCGAAGAGCAGCCCCACGCCTACGACGATGAACGTATCGGCAAGATTGAACGCCGGCCAGTAGGCGAAATCGAGGAAGTCCGTGACGTGCCCGAGCCGAACGCGGTCGAGCAGATTCGCGACGCTGCCCCCGATCACGAGCCCGAGCGCAATGGGTATGAGCGGATGGCGTTGCGCTGTTCTCGCGAAGAAGACGAGCATCGCTCCAACGGCCACCGCCGTGAGAGCGATCACCACGGAGGTCGAGTTGGAGAAAAGGCCGAACGCGATCCCCGTATTCTGGACGTGATGGATGCTGAAGGGTCCGATCGAAACGGCCGTGTCACCGATCGGGAGCTGCGCGGAAACGACCACCTTCGTCAGCTGGTCGGCAACGATCGCCGTGCCCGCAATCACGACGAGTGCAATCCACTGAGCGCGGCCGGCCCCGATCCGCCGCTCGGCGCCGGAGATCGGCTGCAGGGCGTTCGTCGAAGAGCCCATCCGGACGTCGATCCGGCGCGGGGGCGCACTGCGAGCGGGCTCGCTCACCCGTGCTCCTGCAACCGCTTGTCGTCGAGGCAGAGAATCGCGTACGGGACAGCGTCCAGTCGCTCCTCCGGGATCACGGCTCCGCACCGCGCACAGGTTCCATAGGTTCCCTCGTCGATGCGCGCAATGGCAACGTCGATCTCGGCGACGACGTTGTCGGCGTTTTCACCCAGGGACTGATCGAGCTCCCGGTCGACGAGGTCGGTGGCATGATCGGCAAGGTGCTGATCGCCCGCGGGCGAGTTGGAATCTCCACCGTCGTCATCGGCGACCAGGTCGGTGGCGGCGTGGAGCATTCTGTCACGCAGCGCGAGAAGCTCTGCCCGCCTGATTGCGAGATCGATGGTCATGCTGCTCCTTCCTGAGCATCTGTGAGGCGACGTTCGGCCTCGTCACGTGTGAGCTTCCAGGCGTCGCCATACCGTCCAACGACGGCCGGGCGAGCGCCTCCGGGTGAAACCCGGAGGTTGAGACGAATCGGTGTTGCGTCGGCCGGGGGCTTCATCACCCCACAGGATAGTGGTGCTTAGCCGGCGAGCTTCCGCACATCGTCGGAATCGCTGCGAGGCGGCAGAGAAACAGGTGAAGGCTGCGTCGTCGACGTCGATGCCGTCCAACCGGGTGCCACGCTAGGAGTGGCGTCTGCGGTCTCCTTCGCATCGGCCTCTGCCGCCTCGGGGTGTCCCTCATCCACGACGGCGAGGGCCGAGCGAAGGAGGGCCTGCACGCGACGGACGTCGCCCATCACCTGTTCCTTCTCGGTGATCGAGTCACGCAGCACCTTCCGGGCCTCGGCGTTCGCCTCCGTCACGATGACATCGGCCTCGCGCCGCGCAGCCTCCTTCAGATCCTGAGACGCGCGCTCCGCCGAGACGAGAGTCGAACGCAGGAGCCCTTCGAGCTCGACGTGGCGTGTCACCTCGGTCTCGAGCTCGTCCACTCGCTCGACGAGCTGCGACCGCTCGCGCCAGACCGCTTCGAAGCTGTCAGCGATGTCGTCCATCATCCGGTGGACGGCGCTCTTGCGGTACCCGAACAGTCCGCGTTTGAGCTGGATGTGACGTATTTCGACGGGTGTCAATGGCATGACGGTCTCCTCCTGTTCCCTAGTGTAGGCGTTCGATCAGGCCGATCAACAATCGCTGGCCGACGACGAGGGTGATGATCGCGACGATCGGCGAGAGATCGAGCGGGCCGACCGACGGTAGGACACGGCGAAAGATGCGGAGATAAGGCCCGCAGACATCGTCGAGAAAGCGCTGCACCCGGTGGAGCGAGTACGGCATCCGGATCCACGATGTGAGGACATACGCGAGAATCAGCAGGATGTAGACGTCGAAAAAGACCTCGACGAACTGCTGCACGGTCGATGCAATGTCAGCGAGCAGGAAAAAAGTGTCGGCGAAGCCCACGTTGCGACTTTTCGCTACGGCGCGCGGGATCCCTGCGACCAGGCCTCAAGCCTGATTGAAGAAACCACCCTTGTCGAGCATTCGTGCGCGTTCCTCGGCCGACACCTCGACGTTCCGTGGTGTGAGGAGAAAGACCTTGTCGGCGACGCGCTGCATGCTGCCGTTGAGGGCGTAGGTGAGGCCGCTCGCAAAGTCGATCAGTCGTTTCGAGAGCTCGTTGTCGGCGCTCTGCAGGTTGAGAATGACAGGCACCGAGTCCTTGAACTTGTCCGCGATCTGCTGGGCGTCGTTGAAGCTCCGCGGCAGCACGAGATGGACGCTCGTCTTGCCCGTGTCGGCCGACCGCAGCCGCGTTGGCCTCGCCGAACGTGAAGACGACGCTACAGCAGCGGGAGCCGCCTCGACACTCGAGCTGTCGTCCGTCCAGCCGTCGGGCTCACGTCGCCGTGGGAGCCGTCGGACGTTCTGCCGCGTCGAACGCGAGCGATACTCGCGGTCGAGCTCCTCCTGGGTCTCGAGGCCATCCTCATCCCACTCCTCGTCCTCGGCAATGCCGAAGTAGACGAGTGTTCGATTCCAGACATCCGAGAAGCCCATAACGGGCAGGATCGTATCCCAGACGTCGGATCGCGGGAGGAGTCAGCCGCGAAAGAGCGTGCTGCCGACACGGATATGGGTCGCGCCCTCCTCGACGCCTACGCGCCAATCCTGCGAGGTGCCCATCGAGAGCTGCACCAGGCCGTGTTGTCGCGCCAGCTCGGCGAGTCGCCGGAAGGTCGGTCTGCTCGCCTCCGGATCCTCGCTGAACGGTGGCATCGTCATCAGGCCGCAGATGCCGGGGTGGCGCGTGAGAAAGCCCTCGATCTCGCTCTCATCCACGCCGCTCTTCGAGGGCTCTCCGGAGAGGTTCACCTCGAGCAGAGCAGGAATCGTCAGCCTCCGGGCCGCCGAGTCGGTTTCGACGGCGTGGACGAGCTCGCACATCGAGTCGACGATGCGCGCCTTGTTGGATTGCAGCGCCCCGATGAAGTGCCAGCGGAACCGATCGCCGTGCAGGTCGTGTTTGCGCTGCATGTCCTGGACGCGATTCTCGCCGACGACGTCGATCCCGGCCTCGGCAAGAATTGCCATCTCCTCCGGAGCGACGTACTTGGTTGCGGCGACGACAGTAACGCCGCCGCCGGCCTCCGCGCAGACGGCCTCATAGGCCTCGGCGATAGCGACGGCGTTCATCCGAGCTCCGTGAGTGCACGCTCGAGGAGCCAGTCCCGGTCGTTTCGGGCCGGGTCGGTGACAACGGCGTCGAGCAGAGTTGCCAGGACACGCCCGATCTGTGGCCCCTCGCCGAAGCCGTTCGCGATCAGATCGTTACCACTGAGCGCCAGATCACGTATGCGGTGCGGTTGAGACCGCTCCTGTTGCAGGAGCCGTCCGAGGCTCGCGAGCGCCTCATGCTCGATCGCCGAAACGAGCTTCGCGTTCAGGTCAGCGTGCTTGTGCGCGATCAGGTCGAATGCGAGCTCGTCCCCATGCTCGGCCAGAAAGCGGCGCGCATGGAGCTCGTCGATCGGCCCATCGAGCCCGAAGGCGTGGGCGGCCACGATCCGGGACACCGCGTTCTGCACGTCGGTCGGGTAGCGGAGTCGTGCGAGGATTGTCCGTGCGAGGGACGCGCCGAGCAGCGCGTGACTCTCCCGTCGTACCTCCGCCTCGACCTTGCCGAGGTCATGAAGGAGGCAGGCAAGCCTCACCACGAGACGGTCGCCCGCGTCAGCGGAGTTCTGCACGACGGCAAAAACGTGCTCCTCCAGTGGCAGCGGTTGCCGATCCGTGTGGAGCGAGTACCCGAACGCCGGGACGAACTCGGGGATGATCTCGGCGAGCACCCCTGTGTCCCGTGCCAGCAAGAGCGCTTTCTGGGGCGCACGACCGAGCAGGAGCTTCGAGAGCTCGCCCATCCCGTCCGCCTTGATCCCACCACCGATGCGCTCTGCCGAGACATGGGCAAGCCCGGAAACGCAGGCGTTCATCTGTGCCTGCGTCTCGGGCGCGAGGTCGAACTCGAGCTGGGAGACGAAGCGGAGCGCCCGAACGAGTCGCAGCGGATCCTCCCCGAAGCTGGTAAGTGCGACGGTGCGGATCGTGCGAAGCGCAAGGTCATCCTCGCCGCCGAACGGATCGACGAGTATGCCGTCGTCGAGGCGTCGGGCCATCGCATTGATCGTGAAGTCCCTGCGCGCCATGTCCTCAGCGAGCGAGATCGAGGCGTCGCTGACGATCGTGAAGTCGCGGTGCCCTGGGCCGGTCGAGCGCTCGGCACGTGGCGGCGTCAGCTCGATGCCGGCAGGTGCGAGGGCACGGATCGAGCGGTCATTCGGGTAGAGCCGTACTCCGACGAGCTGGCCGTGGACGTCCATGTCTTCGACGCGTCCGTGTGGCTCGAGGAGTGCACGCAGTCCGGCCTGGTCGACGCGTGGGACGACGAAGTCCTCGTCACGGTGCGGGAGCCCGAGCAGTTCGTCCCGGACTGCGCCGCCCACAACGTAGGCGTCGATTGCGAGCGAGCGTATGAACGCACGGATCTCGGAGGGCACAGGTGGGCTCTGCATGCGCCTCGCCTTACACGTGTGCGACTGCCTCGATCTCGACGAGCGCGCCCGACGGCAGCCCGGAGACCTCGAAGGTCGAGCGGGCCGGCGGACGATCGCCCACATACCGCGCGTACACGTCGTTCATCGCAGCGAAGTCACCGAGATCCTGAAGGAAGACGCTCGTCTTGACGAGGTTCGCGAGCGAGCTGCCGGCCTCCTCGAGAATCGCTGACAGGTTCTGCAGCACCTGATCGGTCTGAGCCGTGATGTCACCCTCGATCGTGGACGAACCCGGCTCGAGGCCGAGCTGTCCCGCGACAAAGACGAGGTCGCCGACGCGAATCGCCTGGTTGTACGGTGCACCCTGAAACGGTGCGGGAGCGTTCTCGGTGCGAATGACGGTCTTTTCCATCGTGTGCCTCCATCTACGAGTTGAGCGCGTCGGCGAGTGCAACGCCGAGCGCCTTGAAGATTGCCTCGAGTACGTGATCCGTGTCCTCACCCTCGATCAGCCGCACATGGAGCGTCAAGCCGGCGGTCTCGGTGAGTGCGGTCAGAAAGCGGGCTGCGATATCGGTGCCAAGGCCACCGGCTCCGGTGAGATCCGCATTCGATGTGACAAGTGCCGAGCCCGACGATTCGATGACGACCATTGCGAGCGCCTCCGCCGACAGCATCACACCGCTGCCGTGGGCTCCGGCGCGGAGGAGCGGAGCGATAGCCTGTCCCACAGTGGCGCCTGCTGCGTCGACCTCGGCAGCCGGCTCCCCGGGGTCGATCTCGAGCAAGAGATCGAATCGCCCCGCAGTGGCGAGCTCGGTGATGAGGTGGTCGAGGAGTGGCACGCCCGTTGCCACGTTGGCCAGGCCGTTTCCTGGAGTGATCCGGGCGCCGCTCACAGCTCCTCGCGCACGATCTCCGCACCGAGTGCACGGAGGCGTTCGTCGATCCGCTCGTAGCCACGGTCGATCTGTCTGATGTTTCCGATGCTCGACTGGCCCTCCGCGCACAGCGCAGCGATCACCATGGCCATGCCGGCACGGATATCGGGACTCTCGAGTCGCTGGCCGAAGAGCTTCGCCGGCCCGGTCACCACCGCGCGATGCGGGTCGCAGAGAATGATCCGCGCCCCCATCGATACGAGCTTGTCGACGAAGAACAGGCGACTCTCGAACATCTTCTCGAAGACGAGCACGGTGCCGGCGGATTGCGTTGCCGCGACGACGGCAATCGAAGTGAGGTCGGCAGGGAACGCGGGCCAGATGCCGCTCTCGAGCTTCGGAATCTGCCCGCCCAGATCATCCACGACGGCGAGCTTCTGACCCGGTCGTACGCGAAGCGTCGAGGTGCCGACTTCGAACTCGATCCCGAGCTTCCGGAAGGCCGGAACGATCGCGATCAGGTCGTCGGGTTGAACGTCCTCGATCGTGAGGTCACCGCCCGTGACCGCGGCGAGCACCGCAAAGCTTGCTACCTCGATGTGCTCGGGTCCGATGCGGTACGAGCCGCCCCCGAGTCGCTCCACGCCCTGGATCCGGAGCACGTTCGAGCCGATCCCCTCGATCTCGGCACCGAGGCTGACGAGGAAACGGCAGAGATCCTGGATGTGAGGCTCACACGCGGCGTGCCCGACGATCGTCTCGCCCTCGGCCAGCACCGCGGCCATGATCGCGTTCTCGGTACCCATCACGGAGGCTTCGTCGAGGTACATCCGCTTGCCGACCAGCTTGTCGGCGCGGAGATCGTAGGCGCCGTTGATTTCCATTGTCACACCCAGTTCGGCGAAGGCATGGATGTGGGTGTCGAGCCTGCGGCGCCCGATCACGTCGCCGCCTGGTGGTGGCACGACGGCTCGGCCGAATCGGGCGAGCAGCGGTCCGGCAAGCAGGAACGACGCGCGGATCTCGCGGCAGAGATCGGGATCGAGCTCGGTCTTCGAGACGCCGGAGCTGTCGACGCGCACCTCGTTTGGCCCCGTCCACGCGGCGTCAGCACCCAGGTCGACGAGCAGCTCGACCATCACCTCGACGTCCCGGATGCGCGGGAGGTTCGAAAGCAGCACCTCGTCGGAGGCGAGCACGGTCGCGGCAAGGATCGGCAG
>JANOFZ010000400.1:0-3127 GCA_031413935.1 Thermoleophilia bacterium
CCTTCCTCGTCGACGAGGTGCGCTCGTGCTCGATCACCCCGCCACAGCCGTCCGGGACGGTGCAGGCCTGATGTATCTCATCGTCGCCGGCGGCGGAAAGGTCGGGGCGAACGTCGCTTCGTCGTTGATCGCCATGGGCCACGAGGTGACGCTCGTCGAGCAGCGCCGTGATCGGTTCGAGGTGCTCGAGGGAGAGTTCGGGCCCGTCGTGCTGCACGGCGATGCCACCGAGGTTCACGTCCTCGAGCGAGCCGGGATCAACCGACCCGCAGACATCGTTCTTGCAGTTACAGGCGACGACGAGGACAACCTTGTGATCGCCCAGCTCGCGAAGGAAGGGTACGGCGTTCCGAAGGCGATCGCCCGGGTCAACGATCCAAGGAACCAGCAGCATTTCGATCTGCTCGGGATCGGGCTGACGGTCTGTGCGACCTCTGGAATCCTCGGTCTCGTCGAGCATGAGGTGCCGCAGCACGGCCTCGTGCGCCTCCTCGAGCTACGGCAAGAGGGGCTCGAGGTCGTTGAGATGCAGATTGCCGGCGACTCGCCCGCCGCAGGCAAGCGCGTTGCCGGGCTCGCGCTGCCGGAGGACGTTCGGCTTGTCTCGGTGACCCGCAACGGCATTGGCGAGATCGCGGTTGGTCAGACGGTGATCCGCCCCGGCGATCGAGTGATTGCGATCCTCAAGCCCGGGTTCGAGGACAGCTTGCGACGAGCGCTCGTCGGCTAGCGGACGGGACAGGTCCCGCCTCTACACGCGCCAGTAGTTCCGCGTCAGCAGCAGGATGATGGGAATGATCTCGAGGCGTCCGAGCCACATGAGGCCGATCATCACGATCGTCGAGAAGTCGCTGAACGGCTCGAACGAACCCATCGGGCCCGCAAATCCGAGGCCCGGCCCCACGTTTCCGAGGGTGGTCGCCGACGCCGCGATTGCATCGAACGCGGAGACCGACGGACCCTGGAACGCGGCGTCGAGTGCTATCAGCCCGGCACCCACGGCGAAGAGACCGACGTAGAGGAGGACGAAGGCGGTGATCGCGCGGAGCGTTCGCTCGTCGACGACCGTGCCGTTGAGCCTGATCGGCATCACGACCTCCGGGTGGAGCGTCTGCCTCAGCTCCCGGCGGAGGACCTTCCCGAGGAGCAGGTGGCGAACGACCTTGATCGCGCCGCCGGTCGAACCTGCAGAGCCACCAACGAGCATCACAACGATGAGGATCATCAATGCGAATGCGGGCCAGACGATAAAGTCCGTGCTCGCGTATCCGGTTGTCGTCATCATCGAGACGACCTGGAAGGTTGCCTGCCTGACGGCGGCTTCTCCTTCCCAGATGCCTTTGTGCCAGAGCTCGACCGCGACGAGAAGCGACATGGCTGCGAGTATCGTCAGGTACAGGCGGGCCTCCTCGTCCCGCGCCGCGACGCGAACCTTACGGCGTACGAAAAGGCGATAGAGGAGCGCGAAGTTCATCCCTGCGAGAGTCATGAAGACAATGATCACCCACTGGCTCGCGGCGCTGAACGGCTCCACCGATCGCGCCTCGGGCGAGAACCCGCCAGTGGGGAGCGTCGAGAACGCGTGGGCAACCGCGTTGAACGGATCCATGCGATCGTCAATGCCGGTCCAACCGAAGACCGCGAGGATCAGGGCTTGCGCGGCGGTGAGGGCGACGTAGAGCAACCAGAGACGCTGGGCGGTCGAGCGGATCCGATCGGCGAGATTGTCGACTTCCGGTCCGGGCATCTCGGACTCGAGGAGCTGGCGTCCGCCGACGCGGAGGCGAGGCAGCACGGCGAGGGCGAGAACGATGATTCCCATGCCGCCGAGCCACTGGGTGAACTGGCGCCACATGAGCATCGACTGGTCGAGCGCCGGGATATCGGTGAGGATTGATGCTCCGGTCGTCGTGAATCCGGACATCGCCTCGAAGTACGCATCGACAGGGCGGTCGAGCTGCGGATTCCCCGAGAGGAGATACGGGAGCGCGCCGAGCGTGGCAGCGGCGAGCCAGGTCACGGCGACGACGAAGAACCCCTCGCGAAAGCCGATCGGAGGCGCATCCCGGCCCAGGCGTTCGAGCCCGAGCCCGACGAGCGCCATGATCGCTCCCGCACCGAGAAACGGCCAGATCGGCTCGCCGTACCCGATCGCGAGGGCGGTGGGGAACAGCACCGCGACAGACAGGTACTTCGTCAACGTGCCCACCAGGCCGAGCGCACCTCGGAGCTCGACCCCCTGACGTCGCCGCCGAGCGGTCTGCCTGGTGGCCGTGTTGCCCGTCACAGCACTCGCTCGACGTCCGCCACCCTGGAGGATTCGGTGAACACGATCACCCGGTCACCTGCCTGTAGGACGTCGTCGCTGTGGGGGAACACGGCCTTGCCGTCCCGCACGATTGCACCGATCACCGCTCCTCTGATCGGCATGTCGCGGAACTTCAGGCCGACGTACTCGCTCGACGGGCTCGTGGTGAGGTCGAGCACCTCGAAGCGATCGTTCTCGATCATCGCGACCTGTTGCGTTCGTGGATCGTGGGCAAAGCGCACGATCTCCTCGGCCGTCACCTGTCGCGGATTCACCGTGACGTCGACCCCCGAGTGCTCGTACACCTCACGCGAGACTGGATCGTGCACGATCGCGATCGTGAAATCGACTCCATGCACGCGGGCGAGTGTCGCGGCGTAGTGATTCTTGGAATCCTCGCGCATTGCGAATACCGCAGCCTGCGCCTGGCCGATGCGCTCGCGTTCGAGGAAGTCAGGGTCGAGGCCTGTCGCCTGATACACGCGGGCGCCTGGGAGCTCCTCCGCAATTCGCCGGGCCCGTTCGCGATCGGGCTCGATCAGGCGCACTCCGATGTGCTGCTCGAGCAGCTGACGCGCGATCGCGACGCCGACCTGGCCGCCCCCGAACACGACAACGTCCTCGACCACGCCTTCGCCCGGTGAGAGGATCTCACCCCACGCCTGCGCCGCCTCCGGCGAGCCGATGACGACGAGCCGGTCGCCCGCATTGATCACGGTGTCGCCGTTCGGGATCGTCATCGTGTCGCCCCGGATCTTGCTCACGACGCGCGAGTCGCCAGGAACGAGGCCGCAGTGCCGCAGTGGCTTTCCGAGCACG
>JANOFZ010000401.1:0-20471 GCA_031413935.1 Thermoleophilia bacterium
CCATGTCGGGCGCGGAGAGGCGGCGCCGATCGAGCGATACGACGAGACACCGGCCTCAGCGCTTGCCTTCATCGAGGAGCACGGCGGCCTGGTCGGCGACGATCCGTTCGCCCTCGAGAGAATCGGCTCCCTTCTGGCGCAGATCCCCGGTGAACAGGCGGCCAAGGCTGCACTCGACGGTGCGCTTCATGACCTCCAGGGGAAGCTCCTCGGCGTGCCAGTCTGGAAGCTTCTCGGCCTCCCGCGTGTCGGGCCGCCGACATCCTGGACGATCTGGCTCGGCGACCCTGACGACATGGCGCGGCGCACCGAGAGGGTGGCGGGCCGGTTCAAGCGCCTGAAGCTGAAGCTCGGCGGCGGCGACGGTCTCGACGTGGAGCGGGTTCGCGCGGTTCGCTCCCGAACCGACCTGCCGTTGCAGGTCGACGTCAACGAATGGTGGTCGCTCGCCGAAGCCGTCGATGCGATCCCCCAGCTCGCAGAGCTCGGCGTCGCCTATGTCGAACAACCGCTACCGGCGGGTGATCCGGCCGCCGAGGAGTTGAAGGCATGCTCTCCGATTCCGATCTACGTCGACGAGGATTGTCACACCCTGGCCGATGTCTCACGATGCGCCGAGATCGCGCACGGGATCAACATCAAGCTTGCCAAATCCGGCGGAATCCGTGAAGGAATAAGAATGGCCCACGCGGCGCGCGCCCTCGGGCTCGGGGTGATGCTCGGCTGCATGGTCGAGTCGGGGATCGGGATCGCGGCAGGCTGCGTCGTCGCGCCGCTCTGCGATCACGTCGATCTCGACGGCAACCTGCTGCTCGCCGAGGATCCATGCCCCGGCGTGGCATTCATCGACGGCGTCCAGGTGCCGTCGGAGGAGCCGGGGCTCGGTGTCGGATAGCTCGCCCAGACGGTTGCTGATCCTCGCCGAGGGATTCTCCGGCGATCCCCACTGGGCGAAGACGATGAACGGCGTCCTGCGTTACGGCACCGACGACGTCGTCGCGATCCTCGATTCGACCCGGGTCGGTGAACGGGAAAGAGATGTGCCGATAATCGGGGATGTCGCCTCGGCGCTGCCGTTTCGCCCCGAGGCGGCACTCGTCGGGGTAGCAACGGTGGGTGGGCGGTTTCCCCCGGCGTGGAGAGATCTCCTGCGCGAATGCGTGCAGCAGGGAATCGACATCGACAATGGCCTGCACGAGTTCATCGAGGACGACCCGGAGCTCGCACCTCTCGCCGCGACGACCGGCGCCGTGCTCCGTGACCTCCGGCGACCTCCAGCCGATCTGGAGGTCGCGACCGGCGCGAATCTCGAGGTGCCGGGCGACATCGTGCTCACGGTCGGCTCGGATTGCGCAATCGGGAAGATGACCGTCTCGCTCGAGCTCACTCGAGAGGCCGAGAAGCGCGGCATCTCCGCCAGGTTCATACCGACGGGGCAGACGGGCGTTGCCATTGCAGGGTGGGGTATCTCCGTCGATGCAGTCGTCGCCGACTTCATCGCCGGTGCTGCCGAACGACTCGTCGTCGAGGGCGGCCGGCGTGGGGGAGATCTCCTCCTCGTCGAGGGTCAAGGTTCGCTCTCGCACCCCGGGTACTCGGGTGTCACGCTCGGCCTGATCCACGGGTCGGCTCCTCACGCATTCGTGCTCTGCCACATGGCGGGCGCAACCGAAATCGACGGCTACCCCGGCCATCCACTCCTGCCCCTCGCCGAGCTCGTCGAGCTGCACGAGCGAGTCTCGCTTCCCTGCAGGCGCTCCGGGGTCGCGTGTATCGCTCTGAACACGCGGAACCTCGACGATGACGGAGCTCGGACTGCGATCATCGCCGCCGAGGCGGAGACGGGCCTCGTCGCCGACGATCCCGTCCGATACGGCTCCGGCCGGCTGCTGGACGCATTGCTCGAGTACCTCGCGCACCGGTAAAGTCCCGGGTCGCTCCGAGGACAGGAGCGGCTCGCGGCGAATCGGAGATTCCGTGCGGAGAATTGTGGCAACGGTCGTAGCGACGGCAGGCCTCGCGATTGCGGGGGCCGCGCCGGCGGCCGACGTCGGGGCGAATGACGACACGGGAAAGTGGGCGCCAGACGCCGGCTCGGCGTTCTTCTCACAGATGGCGGGCCTGAAGCTCAGGCAGTCGGTGATGACGACCCGCTGGGTCCCGAGCGACCCGCTGACGATTCAGGATCAGGATGCCCTCGACCGGGCGATTCCCCAGGCCGAGCGCGCCGGCCTTCGCGTGGTGCTGGCCGTCTACCCGTATCCGCCGCGGGACGTCGAGGCCGGGGTTGCGCGTCCCGCTGCATTCGCTGCCTGGCTCGGCGCAGTCGCAGCGCGTTACCCGAGCGTGAAGCAGTACGCCGTCATGAATGAGCCAAACCAGCCGGCGTTTCTCCGGCCACAGTTCCGAAAGAACGGCACCAACGCCTCGGCTGCGGTCGCCGGCGCCTTTCTCGCTGCCGGGTACGACGCGCTCAAGGCGGTAGACCCGACGATCCGGGTGATCGGGCTCGGTCTTTCCCCACGCGGCAACGACCGGCCAACCGCGCCGAACAATGTCTCCACCTCACCTGTCCGCTTCCTCGCCGCGCTCGGCGCGTGGTATCGGGCGAGTGGTCGCGAGAAGCCTCTGATGGACGGCCTCAGCTTCCATCCCTACCCGGACCGGGCGACCGATGACCTCGACCAGGGCTACAGCTGGCCGAACGCCGGCTTCGTCGACCTGGGCCGGATCAAGCAGGCCCTCTGGGATGCGTTTCGCGATACGCCGCAGCCCACGACCGTGAACGGTCTCAGGCTCTACCTCGACGAGGTCGGCTGGCAGGTCGATACAGAGGGCTTGCTCGGATACTCGGGCGAGGAGAACGTCGCCGTCACCGACGAGGCGTCACAGGCCGGGATCTACTCCTCACTCGTCCGTCAGGTCGCTTGCGACCCTCACGTGGCCGAGCTCAACTTCTTCGGCTTCTACGACGGCGTGGAGCGCAACGGGTTTCAGGCCGCTCTCCATCGCGTCGACGGCACTCCTCGCGCCTCCGCTGCGTCGGTGCAGGAGGCGATCACCGAGACGGAGCCAGGGTGTGAGGGAGTGCCGTCAGCGTGGTACCCCGCGAAGCGGGTGATCGGCGCCGAGGCGCTGTCGTGGCGGATCGAGGCACGGCGGCTGATCCAGGTCACCGCCGCAGCCGCCGAGGGCGCGAATGTCATGGCGTGCCTTCTGCCGGGGCACCTCGGCGGAGCGGCCGCCGCCGTGGCCATGGAGAGCCGGACGGGCACGAGTGCCGGGTGTGTGGGAGGCAAGGTGCTGCCCCGACGACCGGTGACATTCACCTTCCGTCGAGAAGGACATCTGCGGCCGGTAACCGCGGCAATCCGGTTCGTCGCCGAGTCGAGCACCCGGCGATCGAGGACGTTTTCGCGGACGGTGCGCTAGCTTCTCCGCAAGGGACTTGACAACGAACGTCTGTTCGTGCATGATGACGAACATATGTTCGGTCGAATCCTTCTCGTCTCACTCGTCGCCGTTGCCATGTGGGCGCTCCTCGCCCGAGACTCCGACGCTGGCGGCTCGGCTCGCTCGTATCGTGTGCAGGCAGGAGACACGCTCTGGTCGATCGCGGCATCGTCGTACCGTGGCGACACACGTGAGGGTGTCTGGAAGCTGCGTGAGACAAACCACCTTGCCGGGTCGATGATCGCACCCGGCCAGGTCTTGCGCCTCCCGTAGGGGTTTTTTTCGCCTCCCGTAGTTCGCCGCAGCCGCCGACGTCGTACGATTGTTGACTGAGGCCGGACGCGACCCGGCGAATCCACTCGAAGGGACAGGCATGGCCACCGACCGCATTCTCGATCTCCTCCGCCGACCCGTCGATCCCGCCGAGGTCGCCGAGATCCGCGAGCTCTGGAAGGTGCACTCGATCGCCGAGGACAACCGTGATCTGCCCGGCCTGATCTCGACGCTCACCGAGGACTGTGTCTACACGGTCGCAGGCACCGGCGCCCGCTGGGAGGGGCACGAGGGTGCGACCCGTTTCTACACCGAGCTCCTGACGGCGTTTCCCGACATCCACTTCGACCTTGACTTCATCGTGATCGGTCCTCAGGGCGTCTGTGAGGAGGCCAGCGTGACCGCGTCACACGAGGGACGCTGGCTCGATCACGAGCCCACCGGGGAGCGGCTCGCGTGGCGGAACGCGATCTTCTTTCCGTGGGATCCGGTCGCGCGCAAGTTCAAGGGCGAGATGGTCTACACGGATCTGGTGCTGCCCCGCTAGCGCGTCCGACTCGCGGCTACCACCCGGTAGACTCCGCTCGTGGATTTCGACGTCGTGTTCCTCGGGACGTCGGGTTCGGCTCCCACCGCCAAGCGCGCCCCCTCGGCGACGCTGATTCGGCGTGGCGGCGACCGGCTGCTGATCGACTGCGGCGAGGGCACACAGAGACAGCTCCTCCGCTCCGACGTCGGTCTGATCGACCTCGAGGAGGTCTTTCTCACACACTTCCACGCCGACCACTACCTCGGACTCCCCGGGATGCTCAAGACCTTCGCCCTGCGAGGCCGGGAGGTGCCGCTGACGCTCTACGGTCCGAGCGGGCTCCGGGAGCTCCTCGGTGCGCTTCGGCGCGTCTTCGGGAACCTGACCTACCCGGTCGAGACGGTGGAGATCGGGCCCGGAGACGTACTCACGCGCTCCGACTACGAGATCCGCGCCTTTGCCGTAGACCACCGCACACAGGCGGTCGGCTACGTCATTGCCGAAGCGACGCGACCCGGGCGTTTTGACGTCGCGACCGCAGACGCACTGGGAGTGCCGCCGGGCCGGGAACGTGGTGCACTGCAGCGGGGCAACTCCGTGACGCTCGCGAGCGGCGTCACCATCCATCCCGACCAGGTGCTCGGGGTCGAGCGTCCGGCCCGCTCGGTCGCACTCACCGGTGACACGGCTCCGGCCGCGACAGTGGTCGCAGCTGCGGAGGGCGTCGATCTGCTCGTCCATGAAGCCACGTTCTGTGGCGACGAACTGCAACGAGCGCGGGAGACAGGGCATTCGACAGCGGGGCAGGCAGCGCTCGTCGCGCGCGAGGCCGGCGCCAAGATGCTCGCGCTCACACATGTCTCGAGCCGCTACTTCGGCCGGGAGGTTGGCGACGAGGCGCGGCAGCTGTTTCCGAACACGGTCGTGCCGAGCGACTTCGATATCGTCGAGATCCCGTTCTCCGAGCGCGGCGAGCCGACGCTCGTCACTCGCGGCGCCCGGCCGCGGCGCGTATCCGCGGATGCGCCGGTGCCCGAGGCGTGACCGACGCGAAGCGCCCGGACTTCGACACCCGGGCGCGGAGCTACGACACCCTCCGCCCGATCGACAAAGCATGGTGGGAGCGATTCGCTGCACTCGTCGAGCTCGGCGACCTCCGGGGACAGCGCATCCTCGATGTCGGTTGTGGCACGGGGCAACTCGCAGCCGCGCTGGCCTCGGAGGCGCGGGCAAGGGTGTGGGGCGTAGACGCGAGTGAGGAGATGGTCGCGGTCGCGCGTGCAACCGTGCCGGCGAATGTGGGGATTCGCCAGGCGCCGGCCGAGAGCCTGCCCTTCCGCGACGGCTGGTTCGACCGTGTCACGATGTCACTCGTCATTCATCTCGTCGCCCGGCGGCCCGCGCTCGCCGAGGTGCGACGGGTCGTGACTCCCTCCGGAAGGGTTGCGATCGCGACGTTCCACGAGGAGCATTTCTCAACCTACTGGCTGAGCCCGTACTTCCCCTCGATTCGTGAGATAGACGAAGGGCGCTTTCCTTCGCAGGCAGGACTCGAGACCGAGCTCGTCACGGCGGGATTCCCCCACGTCGAGACGGTGCGGATCGTCTCCGAAACCACCCAGACCCGAGCCGAGGCTCTGAGGCGTATCAGAGGTCGTCATATCTCGACGTTCGATCTCCTGTCGACAGACGAGCTCGAGGAAGGCACCGCCCGTGCAGAGCGGGAGCTGCCCGACCCGATCGTCGTTCGCCTCGATCAGCTGGTCGTCGTCGGATCCATGGGGTAGACTGCCCGACGAACCTTTAAACCGGCCCCGAGAGGCCGGAAAGGAGCACGATGAGTACGCACGCCCCGGGCCCTACGGCACCGAAGATTCTGCTCGACGATGCGGCCCTCGCGCGGACGATCTCGCGGATCGCGCACGAGCTGATCGAGCGCAACGCAGAACTCGGAGATCTTGCCCTCGTCGGCATTCACACGCGCGGCGTGCCGCTTGCCGATCGGCTGCGCTTGCTCGTCGCGGAGCGATCGGGGATCACGGTCGCCACGGGCGCCGTCGACATCACGTTCCACCGTGACGACGTCCTCGCGAGGGGCGGCAGCTCTCCACTCCATGCTCAGCCTCTCGTTCGGGGGACGGAGCTCGACTTTGCGCTCGAGGGGAAGACGGTCGTGCTCGTGGACGACGTGCTCTACACCGGCCGCACGATTCGGGCGGCGATAGACGCCCTCCTCGAGTACGGCCGCCCCGCGCGCGTACAGCTGGCCGTCCTCGTCGATCGGGGCCATCGCGAGCTCCCGATCCGGCCCGACTACGTCGGCAAGAACGTGCCCACCTCGAGCAGCGAGCGGGTCAGTGTCGAGTTGAGCGAGATCGACGGGCAAGATCGCGTGCTCCTCGCCGGGAACGCGAATGATTGAGATCACAACAGCCCCGCTGCGCGTCGCGCGCGAGGGCGATCCGCCTCCACCGCGACGTCATCTCCTCGGGATCTCCGATCTCGACCGGAACGCCGTCGAGCGACTCCTCGGCACCGCCTCGACCATCGCGCGCTCACTCGATCGCGAGGTGAAGAAGCTGCCGGCTCTGCGCGGACGTCTCGTCGTCAACCTCTTCTACGAGTCGTCGACGCGCACGCTCTCGAGCTTCGACCTGGCGGCAAAGCGTCTCTCTGCCGACACCATGGCGCTCAGGTCATCGGGATCGTCGGTCGACAAGGGGGAGTCGCTGAAGGACACCGCGCTGACGCTCGCGGAGTACGACCCGGACGTGATCGTGATCCGACACCCGCACATCGGTGCTCCCGATCTCGTCGCGCGCGTCACCCACGCGCATGTCGTGAACGCCGGCGACGGGAAGCATCAGCATCCAACCCAGGCGCTTCTCGACCTCTACACGATGCGGGAGTCACTTGGCCGACTGGACGGACTTCACGTCGCAATTGTCGGCGATGTCCTCCATTCGCGTGTTGCGCGGTCGTTGATCGAGGCGCTCGCACTCGTCGGAGCGAAGACGACGCTCGTCGGCCCACCGACGCTCATGCCCCGTGGCATCGAATCGATGGGCTGCGAGATCTCCACGGACATCGCGGACATCGCAGCGGCCGACGTCGTCTACGTACTGCGCATGCAGCAGGAGCGGATGGACGCGGGGGCCGCATTCGTGCCTTCGCTACGCGAGTACGCAGCCGAGTGGGGGATAACGCCGCGGCGGCTTCGGTCGGGCCAGGTCGTGATGCATCCCGGACCGATGAATCGTGGCGTCGAGATCGATCCGCAGGTTGCCGACTCCGCCGTATCTCTCATCTCGGAGCAGGTGCGCTCGGGGCTCGTCGTACGCATGGCCGTGCTCTACGATCTGCTCGCCGGCGGCCCAGGCGACGACGCACGGCCGCTGGAGGTCGCATGACGCTGTTCTGGCCTGGCGGGCCCGGCGACAGCCTGTCGATCCGCGGCGCGCGCGTGATGGACGTAGCCGCCGACGTCGATGGGCCCTTCGACGTCACGATCGAGGACGGAGTGATCGCGAGCATCGAGCCTGCGGGGGAGCTAGCACCAGGCCTCATCCTTGCACCCGCGTTCGTCGATCCACACGTCCATCTCCGTGTGCCCGGGCGCGAAGATGAAGAGACGATCGCTACCGGAACCGCAGCTGCGGCAGCGGGGGGATACTGCGCGATTCTCGCGATGCCCAACACCGATCCTGTTGTCGATTCCGCGGCGGTCCTCGGAGCGCTGATCGAGCAGGCGCGCGAGAGCGCCGTCATCCCGACCGGCTTCCTGGCGTCGATCTCCAAGGGACTGCGGGGAGAAGAGCTCACCGAGATGGTCGAACTTGCCCGACTCGGCGCGGCTGGCTTCACTGACGACGGCCATCCGGTCGTCTCCGCCGGTCTCATGCAGCGGGCCTTGCAGTACAGCGGCGCGGCGGGAAGGCTGCTCGCGCTGCACGAGGAGGAGCCGAGCCTCTCGCGGGACGGGCAGATGAACGAGGGGTCGGTCTCGGCAGCGCTCGGCCTTGCCGGCTGGCCGTCGATCGCGGAGTCGGTGATGATCGAGCGCGACTGCAGCATTGCCGCATATGTGCAACGACCTCTGCATATAATGCACCTCAGTGCGCGGGAGTCCGTCTCCGCGGTACGCGCCGCCCGGGCTCGCGGCGTGGGCGTCACCGCGGAGGTCTCGCCTCACCATCTCTGCCTCACAGACGACACCGTGCGCACACTCGACACCAACCGCAAGATGAATCCGCCTCTTCGCACGGAGGACGATCGCCAGGCGCTCCTCGACGGGCTGAAAGACGGCACCATCGCCTGCATCGCAACGGATCATGCGCCTCATGCGCGTCATGAGAAGGAGACGCCGTTCGAGGAGGCGCCCTTTGGTGTCACCGGGCTCGAGACGTCCTTCGCCGCGATCAACACCTTCCTCGTCGAGACGGGCGAGCTGCAGCTCGGTCTCGTGCTGGAACGGATGTCCAGCGGCCCCGCGCGAGTGTTCGATCTGCCCGTCCCGCGGATCGCCGTCGGCGAGCGCGCTAATCTCGTGCTCATCGATCTCGATGCCCGCTGGCTCGTGACCGAGGAGGGCTTCCGGTCGAAGTCGACGAACTCGTGGCTGATCGGCCAGACCCTGAAGGGTGCGATTGTGAAGACGGTGGCCGACGGCAGAGTGGTGCACGCGGGATGAGCGGCGGCTACATCGCGCTCGAGGACGGGACGGTACTCACCGGCCGGTCGGTTGCAGCCCGGGGAGTCGCCTTCGGTGAAGCGGTCTTCACGACGGCGATGACCGGCTACCAGGAGACCGTCACCGATCCGAGCTTTGCCGGACAGCTCGTGACGTTCACCGCACCGATGGTCGGCAACTACGGCGTCGACGACGCGCGACTCGAGTCCTCCCAGCCGTGGGTCAAGGGCGTGCTCATGCGGCGCTGTGGGGGGGTGGCGTGGGCCGAATGGCTCACGTCGCACGGAATTGTCGCTCTCGAGGACGTCGACACGCGAATGCTCGTCCTTCGCATCCGGGAGGCAGGCGCCATGCGCGCCGCCGTCGTCGGCGACGAGGACGAGCTCGACGCGACGGCGGCGATCGAGCTGATCAGGCAGCAGCCCGCAATGGAGGGTCAGGCACTCGTCTCGGCGGTCTCGTCGGTGGCGCCGACGAGCTTCAACGAGGACGGTCGCGTTCGCGTCGCAGTCGTCGACTACGGCGCCAAGGCGTCGATCATGCGACGACTGCAGCGCGCGGGAGCGGCGGTGACCGTCTATCCACACGCTGCGTCGGCCGACGATCTCGCCGGCTACGACGGGGTGCTCCTCTCGAACGGCCCCGGCGACCCGGAACCGCTCGTCGAAGAGGTCGCTGCGATCGCCGATCTGCTCGGACGGACGAGCGTCCTCGGCATCTGCCTCGGCCACCAGCTGCTCGGGCTCGCCACCGGGCACTCGACCTACAAGCTGCCCTTCGGCCACCGCGGCGCGAATCATCCGGTGCTCGAGCGGGCAACGGGCCGCGTTCTCGTCACGAGCCAGAACCACGGGTTCGCCGTGGCGGCAACCGATGAGCGCGAGGCAACCTACGTCTCGCTCTACGACGGCACCGTCGAAGGGTTCGACTACCCGGAGCTCAACGCGCGCTCGGTCCAGTTCCATCCCGAAGCCGGACCGGGAACGCACGACGCCTGGCCGATTCTCGAGCGCTGGGTCGAGGGCCTCTAGTGCCACGCCGCACCGATATCGAATCGATCTGCCTCATCGGCTCCGGCCCGATCGTGATCGGACAGGCCTGCGAGTTCGACTACTCGGGCTGCCAGGCGCTGAAAGTTCTCCGCGAGGACGGCTTCCGCACGATCGTGGTCAACTCGAACCCTGCCACGATCATGACCGACCCGGGATTTGCCGATCGCACGTACATCGAGCCGCTGGACGTCGCGGGAGTCACCGACGTGCTCCGCCGCGAGCGCCCGGATGCGCTGCTTCCGACGCTCGGCGGGCAGACCGCGCTCAACCTCGCGATCGAGCTCGCGGAATCGGGCGTCCTCGACGAGCTCGGCGTCGAGCTGATCGGCGCCCGCGTCGACGTGATCCGAAGGGCGGAGGATCGCTCTCTCTTCCGCGACGCCGTCGAGAGCTGCGGGCTCCGCACCCCGAAGTCGCAGATCGTTACTTCCGTCGACCAACTCGGCGAGATCCCCGCACCGGCGGTCGTGCGGCCGGCATTCACCCTCGGAGGCCATGGCGGCGGCTTCGCCGACACCGAAACGGAGCTTCGCGCGATCGTGGAGCGAGGGCTGCGCGAGAGCCCGATCACGCAGGTGCTCGTGGAAGAATCGATCCGCGGCTGGGACGAATTCGAGCTCGAGGTAATCCGCGACCTCAACGACAACGTCGTGATCGTCTGCTCGATCGAGAACCTCGACCCGATGGGCGTTCACACGGGCGACTCGGTCACGGTCGCGCCGCAGATGACACTCTCCGACGAGGCATACCAGGAGCTCCGCGACGCCTCGGTCGCGATCATCCGCGCGGTCGGGGTCGAGACCGGGGGCTCGAACATCCAGTTCGCGCGCAATCGCGACACCGGCGAGATTCGCGTGATCGAGATGAACCCGCGCGTGTCGCGATCGTCCGCACTCGCCTCGAAGGCGACGGGCTACCCGATCGCGAAGGTCGCGGCGAAGCTCGCAGTCGGCTACACGCTGGACGAGATCCCGAACGACCTCACGAAAACGACGCCTGCGAGCTTCGAGCCGACCCTGGACTACGTCGTCGTCAAGTTCCCGCGGTTTGCGTTCGAGAAGTTCCCGGGCGCCGATGCAACGCTCGGCACCCAGATGAAGTCGGTGGGGGAGGCGATGGGCATCGGCCGCACGTTCACGGAGGCGTTTCTCAAGGGCTTCGGCTCGCGCGAGCTCGACCCGGGATCCGCGACTCCGTGGGCGACGTTCGACGACATACCCGACGGCGTTCATCCCTGGTTCAAGGAGCAGCTTGCCCACGCAAAGCGGGAGCTTGCGTCACTCGACATCCTCCGCGCCAAGCGCGCCGGGTGGGGCGATGACTCGATTGGCGCGGCCTGGGGCACGAGCGGCGACGACGTGCGCCGAACCCGCTACGCCAGGGGCATCAAGCCGTCCTATCGACGCGTCGACTCGTGCGCCGGCGAGGTGGAGGCGGCCTCCAACTACTACTACTCGACCTGGGGCGAGGAAGACGAGGCCCTGCCACCCGCGACGAAGCCGCGGGTCGTGATCATCGGCTCCGGACCGAACCGCATCGGCCAGGGAATCGAGTTCGACTACTGCTGCGTCCACGCCGTGCAGACGTTCCGTGCTCTCGGGTACGAAGCCGTGATGATCAACTGCAACCCCGAAACGGTCTCGACCGACTACGACACCTCCGACCGGCTGTACTTCGAGCCACTCTCCCCCGAGGAGGTGCTCGCGGTCCTCGACCGAGAGCAGCCAGAGGGCGTCGTGACGCAGTTCGGAGGTCAGACACCGCTACGCCTCGCTCGCCATATCGAGGCTGCGGGATACGAGATCATGGGAACCCCGCTGTCTGCGATCGATCTTGCCGAGGACCGCGAGCTATTTGGAGCACTCGCCGACGAGCTCGGGATTCGCTGCCCGCCGTGGGCGACCGTGGAGGGGGCGGACGAAGCGCTCCTTGCCGCGGCAGAGATCGGATACCCGGTTCTCGTGCGGCCGTCGTACGTGCTCGGTGGACGCGCGATGCGCGTCTGTTACGACGATGCGCAACTGCGCAAGGCCATGGGCGCCGTCTCGGGATCGGTCCTCGTCGACCGCTTCGTCGAGAACGCGGTCGAGATCGACGTCGATGCTCTCTGCGACGGTGAGGACGTCTTCATCGCGGCCGTTATGCAGCACGTGGAGGAGGCGGGAGTTCATTCCGGTGATTCGTCGTGCGTGCTTCCTGCACAGTCGCTCACGCTCGCAAATGCGCTCGAGGTGGAGCACATCGTCAAGCGTCTCGCGCCCGCTCTCGGAGTCGTCGGGCTGCTGAATATCCAGCTCGCGATCGCGGACTCGACGGTCTACGTGCTCGAAGCGAACCCGCGAGCGTCGCGTACCGTTCCATTCGCCTCCAAGGCGATCGGGATCAACCTCGTCGAAGCCGCGTGCAAGCTCGCGGCGGGTCAAACGCTGCGTGATCTCGATCTCCCGACGCCACGGCCGACCCAGGTCAGCGTGAAGGCTGCGGTCCTCCCCTTCGCGCGGTTCCCCGGCGCCGACCCCGTCCTCGGCCCCGAGATGCGATCGACCGGGGAGGTGATGGCGAGCGCGTCGGATCTCCCGACCGCGTTCGCGAAGGCCGAGCGCGCCGCGGGACGTCCTCTGCCTGCGACGGGAACGGCGTTCCTGTCGGTCAACGACAGCGACAAGCCGAGCGTCGTCTCGATCGCGGCCGCACTCGCAGGGCTCGGGTTCGAGCTCGTCGCGACCGACGGCACCGCCCGCACGCTTCGGGCCGCAGGCCTCGAGGTGGGGGAGGTGGCGAAGGTCGCCGACGCTGCAGTCGACGAGCAAACGGTCGTCGACCTCATCGCCGACGGCAGGTGCGACCTGATCATCAACACGCCACAGGGCTCCGGGGCACGCGCCGACGGCTATCGTATCCGTGAGGCCGCGCTCAGTGCGCGTGTCCCGTGCATCACCACGATCTCCGGTGCTGCGGCAGCGGTGCATGCGATTGCCAACGCACGCGCCGAGACCGCTCTCTCACTGCAGGAGCGCATCGGGATCGAATCGTGACCGGACCTGTGACCGGCGCGACGGGCGAGGTCGTCGAGGTCACGGGGTCGGAGTCCATCGGGCCCTACACGCTGCTGCACGTCGCGGCGTGCGGAATCGAGCCTGGCATACCCGGCCAGTTCTTCATGCTCCACCCGCCAGGTCACGTTCTCCCCCGCCCGATGTCCCTCTGCCTCGCGACGGCCGGCGAGCTCTGCTTCCTGATCGACCCGATCGGGCCTGGCACCCGCACCCTCTGCGACCTCTCCGTCGGAGAGAAGCTCCACGTGCTCGGGCCACTCGGGAACGGCTTCGACCTCACCGTGCCACGGCCACTGATCGTCGGCGGCGGTATTGGCGTTGCACCGTTTCCCTACCTCGCGCAGGTGCTCGGGGATGTGCCCACAATCCTCGGCTTTCGCTCGGCGCATCACGCAGAGGCGGCCGCGCTTCTCCCCGGCTCCGATGTCGTGCTGGATCCCGTCCTCGTCACCTCGCTCCTTCCTGACGGCCTGTTCGATGTCCTCGCGTGCGGCCCGGAGCCGATGCTGGACGCGGTGCGTCGACGCGTGCCACGGGCGCAGCTCGCGTGGGAGGCGCCCATGGCCTGTGGGTACGGCGCGTGTTTCGGCTGCGTCGTCGAGATCGACGGCCGACTGCAGCGCCTCTGCGTGGCCGGACCGGTGCTTCGCGCGGCGTGAGTGTTCCGCTGCTCAACGGGAGTGGTTGCCTCGATGCCCTGACAGCTCCGGGCGTAGCAGCCCAGCTCGACGCCTTCGTGACGAAGACGATCACACCCGAGCCTCGCGACGGGAATCCACCGGTGAGAATCGCCGAGACCGAGTCGGGAATGCTGAACTCGATCGGGCTCCAAGGCCCCGGTATCGACGTCCTCCTTGCCGAGACGTTGCCGGAACTTGCGGGGCAGGGCCTTCGAGTGTGGGTATCGGTGGGAGGGTTCTCGGCACCCGACTACGCCGGCATCTGCGAGCGCCTCGACGACCGGCCGGATGTCGAGGTGATCGAGCTGAACCTCTCCTGTCCGAACGTCGACGAAGCACCCGAGTCAGCGGCCCAGATTGTCGCGACCTGCCGCGCGTTCACGACGAAACCGCTGTACGCCAAGCTGTCACCGGCCACCTCTGACATCGGCGAATCCGCCCGTGCTGTCGTTGCGGCCGGAGCCGACGGGCTCACGCTGGTGAACACGATCCGCGGCATGGCTCTCGACCCTCTCTCGCTGAAGCCGAGACTCGCGCGTGGATTCGGTGGGTATTCGGGCCCGGCGCTCAAGCCCGTGGCGCTCGCGTGCGTCTCGGCGTGCGCCCGCGCGGTCGACGTTCCGATAGTCGGGCTCGGGGGTGTGCAGTCCGGACAGGACGCGTTGGAGCTGGTTGCGGCGGGAGCCAGTGTTGTCTCCCTGGGCACGATCTTGTTCTCTGATCCGACAGCACCCGAGCGCGTGCGTGGCGAGCTGCGAAGCTGCGCCACGGAGCGCGGGTACGCCGATCCGCTCGACGCTCGCGCGGTTGCCAACAGTTGATCGGACATTTGCCCTGCAAATGAGCGAAACCGATCCCCCTTGACCCTGCCTGCTGGGTTGCTAGACTCGTCCGCTCATGGTCGCGTCGAAGATTCAGGTGCAGGCACCCGCTCGGTCGCTCGACCAGAGGATGGAAGCGCTCAAGCGAGCGAACGATATTCGCGTACGCCGCGCACAGCTGAAGAAGGATCTCAAGGACGGCACCGTCCAGATCGAAGGCATCCTGCTCGATCCTCCCGAGTACGTCTCGACCGCAAAGGTCTTTGACATGCTGATGGCCGTCCCGAAGTTCGGCCGCGTGAAGGCAGCACGCCTCCTGAACCAGTGCAGGATCAGCCAGTCGAAGACGGTCGGTGGCCTCTCCGATCGGCAGCGGGCCGAGCTCGTGTCGCTGTTCAACCGATAGCTCGAGCGGCCCGCCGCGTGCGTCCCGCTCCCGTCGTCGTGATCACCGGCCCGTCGGGAGCCGGCAAGGGAACGCTGATCAAGGCCCTCGTCGAGCGCATTCCCGCGCTCGAGGTGGCGATCTCGGCCACGACACGGCCGCAGCGCCCCGGCGAGACGGACGGCGTCGAATACCACTTTCTCGACGAGGAGACCTTCGTGGCGCGGATCGAGGAGGGCGCCTTCCTCGAGCACGTCGAGTACGTCTCGGGCAAGCGATACGGAACGTTGCGGAGCGAGATGCACCGCGTCGCGGATGCCGGCCGTGTGTGCGTCCTCGAACTGGAGCTCGACGGCGCACTTCGTGTTCAGGAAAGCGTTCCCGGAAACGTCACGTTGTTCATCGCGGCGCCTGTCGACGAGCTCGAGCGGAGACTACGCGACAGGGCAACGGAATCGACGGGCGAGATCGGTGCCCGGATCGAGCTCGCCCGACACCAGCTCGAGCAGGCACACAACTTCCGCTACATGGTGCGGAACGACGACGTCGAGCGCGCCACCGGGTCGCTGTGCGCCATTGTCGAGCAGGAGCTCGAGTTCGCAGCTACCATGACGCCCTCGTGATTGAGCCTCGCATCGATGACCTTCTGGAGCACGTTGACTCGCGCTACGCGCTTGTCATCGTCGCTGCGAAGCGTGCCCGGCAGATCAACAGCTACCACCACCAGCTCGGCGAGGGAATGGGCTTCGAAAGTGCTCCGCCGCCGTTGATCGAGTCGCGGTCGAAGAACTACCTCACGATGGCGATGGAAGAGATCGCCCAGGCGAAGATCCGCTACACCTCGCCCGCCTAACTCGAACTCACTCGCGCGCTCGCACGCGGCCCGCCTTTACGGGCACACTACGGCTGTGGCACGAATCATCCTGGGCATTACCGGCGGAATCGCCGCGTACAAGGCATGCGAGGTCATCCGCCTGCTCGTCAGCGCCGGGCATGACGTCCTACCTGTACCGACGCGTGGAGCGGAGCGCTTCGTCGCCGCGGAGACGTTCGCCGCGCTCGCACGGAACCCGGTGACGACGACCGACACGGCCGGTCTCTACCCACACCTGCAGCGTGCCGACCTCGTCGTCGTCGCTCCGTTGACCGCGCACACGATGGCTCGGCTCGCTCACGGGCTCGCAGACGACGTCCTCACCGAAACACTTCTTGCGCACGACGGGCCGATTCTGGTCGCTCCGGCGATGAACACGCGGATGTGGGATCACCCGGCAACGCAGGCTAATCTTGCATTGCTGCGGGAGCGCGGCGTGGACGTCGTCGGTCCCGCCAGTGGCGAGCTCGCCGAGGGTGAGGTCGGGGTCGGGCGGATGGCCGAACCGGCCGAGATCGTCGCCCGCGCCGAAGATCTCCTGCGAGCGTGTGCCAGTCTGGAGGGCCTCGACGTTGTCGTCACGGCAGGGGGCACGCGGGAGCCGATCGACTCGATCCGATTCATCGGCAACCGCTCGTCGGGCCGCATGGGGCTCGCGCTCGCAGTCGAGGCGCGGCGACGTGGGGCCAGCGTCACGCTCCTCGCGGCGAATGTCACGATGCCGATCCCTCCCGGCGTGGAGGTCATCGCCACCCCAACGGCGACCGATCTCGAGCGCGAGGCGCTCCTACGCGCGGGGGCCGACGTGATCCTCATGGCCGCTGCTGTTGGCGACTACCAAGCAGCGATGCCGATCGACGCGAAGCGGGCGAAAGACGGCGAAACGTGGCAGATCGAGCTCACGCCGACGCCGGACATTGCGTTCGCGCTCGGGGGGCGGCGGACACCGACGCAGATTCTCGTGGCGTTTGGCGCCGAGCACGGCGCTTCGGGCCTCGAGCGCAAGCGCAGAATGCTCGACGACAAGAACGTCGATCTCGTCGTCTACAACGACGTGGGACGGGACGATATCGGGTTCGACGCCGTTGACAACGAGGTCACGCTCGTGACGGTAGACGGGGACAGACATGTGCCACGCGCCCCGAAGGCTGCGATCGCGGTCGCGGTGCTCGACGAGGTGGAGCGACTGCTCGAGAGGCGCCGATGATTGAGCCGGCGGCGCTCGAGCCCTTGAGGGCACATGCCGCTGCCGATCTTGCGGAACGGGTGGTCGCAAGTCTTGCGACCGTCGTCCACGCTCCGACCGGGACGCTGCGACTGCCGCTTCTCTGCCTTCTCGCCGAGGGCCACGTGCTCGTCGAGGATGTCCCGGGGGTAGGGAAGACCGTCCTTGCGAAGACGCTGGCTCGCACTCTCGATCTCCGCTTCTCGCGCCTCCAGTTCACGCCCGACCTGCTTCCCTCTGACGTCACGGGAGTCAACGTCTACGACCAGCAGGAGGGTCGGTTCCGGTTCCGTCCGGGTCCCGTCTTCGCAAACGTCCTGCTTGTCGACGAGATCAACCGCGCATCCCCGAAGACGCAGTCGGCACTTCTCGAGGGGATGCAGGAGACGCAGGTCACCGTTGACGGCGAGACGTACCCGCTGGAGCGACCGTTCCTGACGATCGCCACGCAGAACCCGGTCGAGTACGAGGGGACGTATCCGCTGCCGGAGGCCCAGCTCGATCGCTTCGCGGTGCGGATGGCGATCGGCTACCCGCCGTTCACCGAGGAGGCGCGCATGCTCTCCGAGCAGACGGGAGAACCGCCGCTCGACCGCGTCGTTCCGGTAGCCGGCCGAAAGGAGATCGAGGACGCGATTCTGGCGGCACGCGATGTCTTCGTCGAGGAGAGCGTGACAAGGTACGTCGTCGCACTCCTTCAGCACACCCGCGACAACCTTCACCTGGCGCTCGGAGCGAGCCCGCGCTCGGGGATCGCGCTACTGCGCCTCGCAAAGGCGCACGCGCTCGTCGAACGCCGGGAGTACGTCACGCCCGACGATATTCGCGCCATGGCCGAGCCGGTCCTCGCACACCGGCTGCTCCTGGCGCCCGAGGCACGCTCGGCGGGACTCGGAGCGGCCGACGTCGTTCGCGAAGCTCTCGAGGGCGCGCCACAACCGGTGTGAAGCGAAGAAGCTCCAGAGTCGTCTCGCTCGGGGTGATCGCCCTCATCGCCTCCTGGGCTTTTGGCTCAACGCCTTCGATGGTCGTCGGCGTGGGGCTGGTGCTCGCCGGCGGCTTCTCTCGATGGTGGGCACGTCGCACCCGCAACTCGGTCGAGATCGAGCGCCGCCTTCTCCCGGGTGAACGCGTCGAGGGCGGGGAGGTGCGGGTTGTCGTCAGAGTGCGGCAGCGCCGCCAGCGCATCGGCGGATCGATCACGCTCCGACAGCGGCTCGGCGCGCTCGAAAGCGAGCACCGGATGCACGGCTCGCAGGCCGAGATTGCCTTCACCGGCCTCCCACGGGGACGGCACGACCTCGGGCCGCTCCACGTCACGCTGGCCGATCCGCTAGGGCTCGAGCGCGTCGAGCAGCGCTTTGACGACGACCTGTTCGTTCTCATCCGGCCGCGGATCCCAACATTGCGATCGGTCTTCTCCCGCCAGGGTGCTCAGGAGGCAGGAGCAGCAAGGTCGACGTTCCGGCGCGCAACCGGGTTCGAGATCCACGCCATTCGTGACTACACACCGGGCGAGCCGCTCCGAGCCGTGCACTGGCCGAGCACAGCCAGGCGCGGCCGACTGATGGTCAAGGAGGTCGACGACGCGCCACGAGATGAGCTCGTGATCGTGCTCGATCAGGATCCCGACGGAATCGCGGGAGAGCCGGGCAGTTCGAGCTTCGACGCTGCTGTCCGGGCCGTCGGCGCTCTTGCGCTCGTGCACGCTTTGTGGAATCGCCGCGTCGTCATTGCCGGATCATCGCCGTCGTTCGCCGCTGTGCGTGTCAGCTCGGCCGGGCACGAGTGGGACCTCGCTCTGGACGCACTGGCGGGCGTCGTCCCTGTGACCGGGAGCCGCATCGCGAGCGCTCTGCGCTCGGCCGTCGGGCCGCTGGCGCACGCCCGTGAGATCGTGGTCGTGACGGGGCGGCCGGAGGCGGCTGTCGAGGCGATGATCGAGCTCAAGGGGCGCGGGCGAAGCGTCTCGCTCGTGGCTGTCGCGGCCGAGACGTATGTCGGCCGTGCCCGCGAACGAGCTCGTCCGGCTCTCCTGCGAGCGGCCGCACAGGGACTTCCCGTTGCGGTCGTCTCAGCTGCTGAGTCGCTCGAGGAGTCACTTTCGGGCGGCCTCGCGAGGCCCCTCAGTGCCTAACGGAAGCGCCCGGCGACTCGCTGCCGGGACGCTCCCCGCAGCGGCCGTTCTCTACGCCTGGGCAACGCTCGAGGTCGGGGCAAGGCCGGTTGTCTTCATCGGGATCGCTGCGGCCGCTCTCGTCCCCGCGCTACCGGCGCGAGCAACGACGCGCGTGACGGTTGCCGCGATCGTACTCGCGGGCATTGCTCTCGTCCTTGTCCGCACCGCGTCGGCGAGCGCTCTGGAGATCATCGATCGTGGCATCTCTGACGTGTACGCCCTCGCGCCCCCGTTCGTCGCCGCGACGCACTCCGAGCTCGCGGTGCTCGTGGCGCTCCTCGCGACCGCGTTCGCCGTCGGAGTCGCCGTGTCAGCCGGCGACAGGCCCTTCGTCGCCGCGATCATTGCCGCCGCCGGGGTCGGGATCCCGACAACGATCAATCCGTCTCGCAACACGATTGCGATGGGCGCGCTCGCGCTCGTGGCGGTTCTCTGGCCGGTCGCTGTCGGCGCCATGCCGGATCGTGCCGGATTCGCACCCGGAGCGGCGATCGTTGCGGCGGTGACGGTCGTCTCGGTCGTCCTTGCGGGGGCCGGCGCTCGGCCGTCCGTCGCCGCGCTCGACTGGAGGAGCTGGGACCTCGTGGGAGATTCGAACGCCGGTCGAGCCGTGAGGCTCGTATGGAGCTCAAACTACGCAGGCGTCGACTTCCCCCCCGGCAAGACGACCCTGCTGCGAGTCTCTGCGCCACGCCGCGGGCTCTACTGGCGCGCGACGACCCTCGATTCCTTTGTCGGAGATCGGTGGATCGAGGCTCTCCATCATCCTGCAGAGGCGTCCGCCGGGCGACTCTTGCCCCGAGATGATCTGCTACCGGCCGCCGCAGCACGACCCCGAAACTGGGTCAAGCAGGAGATCGAGGTGCGCGCCGTGATCGACTACCACGTTATCGCCGCTGCGCAACCGGTCGCTATCGACACGCGTTCAGCGTCGTCCCCGCGCTTCCTCAGCGGGGGGGTCATGCTCAAGTCGGGCGGGTCGGGAGCGCTCAAGCGCTACACGGTGTGGAGCTACGCGCCTACACCCACCCCCGACGAGCTCGTGCGATCGCCCGCCACGTATCCTCGCGCTCTCCTCGAGTACCTCGACGTTGGTGGACCGGCCACGCCGCCGTTCGGCACGCCCGGCCGAGCAACCGCGGTCGAGGCTCTCTTCGGGGACGCCCGTTATCCGACACTGCTGCCATACCGCACGACGTGGCGTGACGCGCGCCGGCTCACCGCGGGCGCGCGCTCGCCGTTCGAAGCGACGAT
>JANOFZ010000402.1:0-1653 GCA_031413935.1 Thermoleophilia bacterium
TTACACCGAGGTGCCAGGTGTGTTCACAATCGAAGCGGCACTCGCTCCGAATGCCCCGCTCGTGCAAAGCCCGAGCCTTCGCCCCGACGATCCGCTTGCGCATTCGAACGTCCTTCGAGAGCGACGCTTCGAGTGGGGAACAATCGATGAGACCGACGTCACGGTCGTTGATCGCACCTACTCGTTCCCGATGGTCACCCACTTCGCGATCGAGCCACACGGTGCGATTGCGTACGCCGCCGACGACGGGCTGACGATCTGGAGCCCCGTGCAGAATCCGTATCTCCTTCAGCGCACGATCTCCGATCTGTTCGAGCAACCGCTTGCGCGCGTGCGCGTCCTTGCCCCCGACCCAGGGGGTGCGTTCGGAGGCAAGCAGAACCCGAAGTTCGAGCCGCTCCTGACCTGGATGGCCCTCAAGACCGGGCGCCCGTGCAGACTCGTCCTGACGCTCGAGGAGACGTTCCAGGCCGTCCGTCGCACATCGTGCTCGATCCGTGTCCGAAGTGGATTCCGCGCGAGCGGCGAACTCGTCTTCCACGAGATCGCAGCCGACTTTCTGCTCGGTGCGTACGCGGATATTGCCGAGCGTGTCGTCGCGAAGGCCAGCTACCTGGCCTGCGGCCCGTACCGCACGCCAAATGCCCGGATCGTTGGGCGCGCAATTCTCTCGAACACGACACCAAGCTGCGCATTTCGGGGTTTCGGCACCCCGCAGGTCGCGTGGGCGATCGAGTCCCAGATGGATGCAGCCTCACGTCTGCTGCGGCTTGACGGCCTCGAGATACGCCGCATCAACCTCGCTCGCTTCGGCGAGGAGGTCGTCCCTGGCGACGTTCCAGCCGACGGCGAGTTGAAACAGTCTCTCGAACGCGCGGCGGACCTGATCGGATGGGGTCGACCGCCGGTGGAGGGAAGGGGTCGGGGCATCGCGGTCGCAATCAAGGCGGGAGCGACGACGGGGCTCTCGCAGGCGACCGTGCGACTGCTGTTCGACGGCAGCGTGATCGTCTACGCCGGTACGTCGGACATGGGGCAAGGGGCGCGAACCATCTTCGCGCAGATCGCAGCCGACGAGTTCGGAGTGACCGTCGGCGACGTCTCCGTCGTCAGCGGCGACACGGCGTTCGTTCCGTTCGATCTCCAGACATCCGCCAGTCGCTCAACGGTGTTCATGGGCAATGCAATCCTCGCCGCGTGCGAGGACGTTCACCGACAGCTGAGATCGCTCGGCGCCGAGGTAACCAGTGTCGATCTTGCGGACGTCGAGATCAGGGGCGGCCAGGTTCATGTCAAAGGCGAACAACACTCGATCGCCTCGCTCCTCGAGAGGGGACTTGGCCGACTCCGTGGCGAGCTGGTAGGAAACGGCACGATGCGTCGGGAAGACGACGCAGACCATCCGCTTGGCGGCGCCCCCGCGTTCTACGAGTTCAATTGCACCGCGTTCGAGGTCTCGGTCGACGGCGAAACGGGTGAGGTGCTCATCCATCGACATGTCACCGTCGGCGACGTCGGGAAGGCCCTCAATCCACTCCAGGTCACCATGCAGGATGAGGGAGCGGCGGTCATGGGCCTCGGGCATAGCCTGATGGAGCAACTACTCCTCGACGACCGCGGTCGAATTCGAAACCTGGGAGCTCTCGACTACCG
>JANOFZ010000403.1:0-3861 GCA_031413935.1 Thermoleophilia bacterium
CGTGACGCGGGTGCCAGGGAGGATCGGCCAGCGAACGGGCGTCGCATCGAGGTTGAAGACCCACACCCCATTGTCAACCGTGTGCGCAAGAACCTGGCCACCACGCGAGGCAGTCGCATCCGGCACGCCCTCCATAGGTGCCGCCGCCATGTGCTCCATCATCGACGAGCCTCCGCTCATCGATGTTCCCATGTCATCCCCCGCCGTCGTTGACGAGTCGCCGGCGCGGACGACGGCGACGAGAGCGAGACCGAGCGCGAGCATCGCCACGAGCAAGCCCGCAGCCGCAAGCCAGTACGTCGATGTGTGATTCGTGTGCGCGGGTTCCTCCATCGCCATCTCCCGCCAAAGGTAAAGACGGGGCGTGAAGGTCGTGTGAATTCAGAGGCCGGGGGCGGATGTGGGCGCCGACCAAGGCGTCGACGGGCGGGTCATCTCAGCCGAGCACGGGGACCTGTGCACCCCGTCGGAGCTCGGCCACGCAGTCCGCGCAGAGCGCTCCGATTGCCTGTTCTGCCGTCCCCATAAACCGCACCGTGTCCGGGCACGTGGCCGCGTCGAGCGAGCGGATCTCGCGCACGTAGCTCCGCGTATCGGCGTGCAAGCGATCGTGGTTCCCGAGGTCGTTCGTCACTGCCGACTGAAAGCGAAGGGCGGCGCTCGATGCGTTGGCGCACTGACCGACGGCGCGAGTCTGCGAAGGCCCGGCCTTCATGACGACTCCGGCGACCGAGAGCGCAACGAGGGTAGCGACGATCACGAGTAGAATCACGTGCGTGCTGGACCACCGGCGACTCGAGTGGTCGCTTTCACACGAGACGCACACCGCTACCCCCAGCAGCTCGAGTCATGACGGTGGTTCGCCCACACGCGCGAATCGGTTCGAGCAGGACGGTCGATATCGGAGGGCAACGCTGATCGTGCGCGAGGTTGCCGGTATTCGGCTAAGAACTCGAATCTAAGAGCCTTTACCGCCGACGACCTGATTCCAGGTCGCTCCACTGTCCGTGCTGCGATAGAGCGAGCCGTCGAGACCGACCACGTACGCCGTTCTCGGGTTGCTTGTCGACCAGGCGATCGGCCCGGAGCCGGCGGGCACCTGAAGCGTCTGGCGCCACCGTGCACCACCGTCACTCGAGAGCAACACGCCTGGTCCAGACGCGAGCACAATCTTCGGATCGGCGGGATTCACCGCGAGACCCATGACGGATGTCTCGATGATGGGCTTCCAGTTCTTGCCGCCGTCGCTGCTCCGGACGAGCATGCCCGTCGACAGGTCTCCCGCGAGCACACGACCGTTCGGAAGGACCGCGAGTGCCATCACGCCGGGTCCGACCTGTCGGGACACGAGCGCGAAGCTCTTGCCACCGTCCTTCGAGCGGAACAGCCCCTGTCCGGCGATAGCTGCCAGCAGGTGAGTTGGCTCGCGCGGATCGACGGCGAAACCGTGGACGTCGAGACCCGGCAAACCAGTGGGACGCACGTCTTCCCAGGTCGCCCCCCCGTCAACGCTGCGCGAAAGGACACCATGACCGGCGGCCCAAACCGTGCTGGCACTCGGCTGGGCGAGAGTCATCGCATCGGTGCCCACGAGACTCGCAGCAGACCAAGTGATGCCGCCATCGCTGGAACGGAAGAGCCCCTCGTGCGTGCCGAGCTGCAGCGACCTTGCGTTGCCCGGGGAGACGAGAAGCGAGTGGTAGTCCGACGTTCTCGGCAGGCCGGAAGCGGCGCTCGTGTTGCCGGAACTCCGTCCGAACACGTAGAGAAGCGAGACGACGACGATCGCGAACACGAGCCCAACGGCAACAAAGGGTGAGCGTCGACCGTTCGCGCGCATGATGTCCGCGCCCCTCACCTGTTTCGGCCTTGTGGCATCCCGAGCACAGGCTCCGGAATGGGGGACGTCAATTCACATCTCTCGAGCGCCCGGAGACGAAGGGCGAGGCTCAGCAGCAAGAGTGCGAGCCCGGCGACCGCCAGGTACGGCTGGATCGGCGCGAAGAACGAGAGCGCTCCGCTGACTCCGATGAGCGCGACGACGAGCTTGTTGCAGATCGGGCACCCGACCGCGAAGAAGGCGAGCAGCCCTCCACCGGTAGTTCCTCCGACGGACGAGCCGACCGGCCGCACACTGACATAGGTAGCGACGACGAGGCCGGCCATGACCGCCGTTGCCGCCCAGACGGGGTAGTTCCACCAGAGAATAGGTGTCATCCTCACATAGAACGAGTTCGGAACGATATCTGTTGGAAGCCCTGTGAGGAGCGCTGTTCCGGCGCCAACAGCTGCAGCAATGAGCCACTGACGCGGTGTGAAGGCACGGAGTTGCCGTACCGGTTCCGGGATGAACCGAGTCACCGTTCGAAACCGAGCGATGACTGGCGGTAGCCCGCGGACTTCTGCATGACGATGCTGACGGTGGGAACGGCCCCTCACCCAGCGTCCGCCGCTCCGCGGCTCCCTCGCGGCAACACCAGCCGTTTCAGCGCGAGCGCGTTGACCGCGACGAGGACGCTCGACCCCGACATCGAGATCGCTGCGATCTCCGGCCGGAGGGTCAGGCCCCACTTCGAGAACACGCCGGCCGCAATCGGGATCGCGAGGGAGTTGTAGCCGATCGCCCAGCCGAGGTTCTGCTTCATCTTGCGGACGGTGCCGCGCCCGATCGCAATCGCAGTCGCCACATCCAGTGGGTCGGAGCGCATCAGGACGACGTCTGCGGTCTCGATCGCTACGTCAGTGCCGGCGCCGATCGCGATGCCGACGTCCGCCTGCGCGAGTGCCGGTGCGTCGTTGACGCCGTCGCCGACCATTGCAACAACGTTGCCTCGTTGCTGAAGGTCTTTCACGACACCGGCCTTGTCGCCGGGGAGAACGTCGGCGATCACGTTCTCGATCCCGAGCTCGGAAGCGATCTGTTCGGCGGTCTGGCGGTTGTCACCGGTCAGCATCACCGACCGGATCTGCTGCCGCTCCAGCGCCTCGATCGCGGCCGCGGCGGTGTCTCGGGCAGCGTCGGCGATCGCGATCAACGCCACGGCCTTCCCGTCCTGCGCGACATGGACGACAGTGCGGCCCTCTGCTGCAAGGGCGTGTGCGCGAGGGAGCAGCTCACCGAGCTCGATCTGTTCGCGTTCGAGCAGGCGGGCGTTGCCGACCGCAAGCTGCTTGCCCTCGACGGTGGCGAGGATGCCGTGCCCGGGAACCGCCTCGAACGCCGACACCGATACCGTTCCGAGCCCTCGCGACTCGGCCTCGTCGACGATCGCCTGCGCGAGCGGGTGCTCGCTTTCGCCCTCGACGGCAGCCACCAGCCTCAGGACATCGTCCTCCGAGGAGCCGCTGCGGGTTGCGACCTCGACGACCTGCGGCTCCCCGCGGGTCAGGGTGCCGGTCTTGTCAAGGACGACGGTGCCGAGCTTGGCGGTCTGCTCGAGCGCGATCGCATTCTTGAACAGGATCCCACGCTGAGCACCGAGACCCGTCCCGACCATGATCGCGGTCGGAGTGGCGAGCCCGAGCGCATCGGGGCAGGTGATCACGACGACCGTGATCGCGTAGACGAGCGCCTCCTGCGTGGACGCGCCGACGACGAACTTCCAGACGAGGAAGGTGCCCAACCCGCCGAACAGAGCGACGAGGACGAGCCAGAACGCGGCCTTGTCGGCGAGCCGCTGCGCCGGCGCTTTCGAGTTCTGCGCCTCCTGGACGAGCTTTACGATCTGCGCGAGCGCCGTATCCGCTCCGACGGCGGTAGCGCGGGCGCGCAGGGTCCCGTTCTTGTTGATCGTGGCGCCGATTAGCATCTCACCAGGATGCTTCGACACCGGCATGCTCTCGCCGGTCACCATCGACTCG
>JANOFZ010000404.1:0-9546 GCA_031413935.1 Thermoleophilia bacterium
AAAATCCTGGGCGGAAATATTCGTCGCTAATAATACCGCAGAAAATATGATGATTATCCTTTTCATAATTAATTTTTTAGTAGTGATAACTATTGTTCTCCCATCATTTTTTTAATGCCGTCAATATCAAAACTATTGGCAGCCGTCATTACTTCCTTCTCATCGGCAAAGTTGATACATTCCCATACGATCAACGAGGTCTGCCCCATCTGCATCATCAGGGTGTAGCCCTTACTGTCGTCATATTGTATGATCGCCTTATTATTCTTAACACGAACCTGTTTAAAATTCTGCTTATCATTATTAGCCTCCATCATACCCGCATTGGCAAAATACATAGTTACCATCCCCGAATACAGGCTATTATTTCCAATAGTAATGGTCAACTGTTTGTCGTCCTTTCGGTAAACCCGTTGAATACTAAGATTGTTCCAACCCCATTGGGTACTCATTACTTTATCCTGCAGGGTATCTGCCGATATGGAAACCACGGTAGGAGGTAACGACTTCAGTATTTGCCTTCCCAGTTGAATTTCAATACCCATTAGTGCTTGTTGCAGCGAGTAACGGGCATCACTGTAATTCTTAGCGCCATGGGCTGTTTCCGCTTCGGCCATCTGGGCTTTTACATCAGGTGGTTCGGTATTGGTCAACCCACCGCCACCTTTATTAGTGGGCTTTCCCGACGATGACGAATTACTATTATTATTACCGCTTTCCGATGATTCAGAAGGAACTCCTGTTTTCTTTTCTACTTCTTTATCTATCGTTTTGTTAATTACCTTGTCTTTGATCTTTTTCAAAAAACCCTGCGCAGGAACTGCAGTTGAAAGTGCGAGTGCAACTGCCAGGCAAACAAAGCACATAATCTTTTTCATGGCGTTCTTATTTATGATGAGGAATAAAGGCCAACCAAATGTAGGTACTTCTACTTACTTGGCAATACCCATTTCAGGTAACCTAATAGTAATAAATATCAGGTCGATTTGTGGGAAACCTGTAGGCTTTAACGTTCTGTACTCCTTCCGAAATGTCATTAAGTCAAGCCTCGTAGAGGCGATATTTTGGTAAAAGCAAAATAACAAGACTTGTAAAGTGCCATCGGCACGATGTTCTAAAACTTCGCCCTCACAGGGCTTCGCGAAAAATAATCACTTATTACTACCAGAACGCCGCTCCTACGGAGCTAATGGCAAACGCATTACTCAACTTAAAGCCAATGATCTTTGCCATCAAAGACAAGCAGGTATTTTAATTAAAATGATGGCTGAGCAGCCGTTTCGTTTGTTGTTGTAACAATATTGCTTCACTTATTCATCTTATAGATCTCAGTGCCCGCCAGCAAAAAACAACCCAATCCATAATCCTCAAAATCAGGAGTTTTATCATAGCCTACCGGCTGACCATCTTTAGGTTCCTTACCCGTTCCCTGTACATAGCCTAATTTGCCATCCTTGTGTACACATTCTTTTGTCATGGCATTCCATGCTTTTGTAATCGCAGGCAGGTATGTTTTTTTATCAAGTATATTATTATTGATACCCCAGGCCATCCCATAAATGAATAAAGATGTTCCGCTTACTTCTTTTCCGCCAAAATGGTTGGGATCATGCAGGCTAACGTTCCAGTAACCATCCTCCCGCTGAATGGATGGTAGTGCCGATAACAGGTCTTTGTAGTCCTGCAGGTATTCGTTGTAATGCGGATCCGTTTTGGGCAAAGCTTCCAATGTTTTTACCATTGCGGCTACCACCCAACCATTGCCACGGCTCCAGTAACAATCTTCTCCGTTAGGTTCTTTATAGGGCGGCACAAAATCTTTGTCTCTCCACCACAATTTATCCGCAGGATTGTACAACCCTACACCTGGTTCAGATAGCTCTCGAGAATGCGCTCCTTCGGCCACGCATCGTCGAGCTTCAGCGCCAGGCACGCCTCCTTCAGCTTCCGCTGGATCGTGCGCTCGTTGGAGATATAGAGGTTGCGGACGAGCTGCTGGGTGATCGTGGAGCCACCCTGGACGACGCTTCGCGCCTTCGCGTCGGCCACCACGGCGCGCGCGATCCCCTGGGGGTCGATCCCGTCGTGCGCGTAGAAGCGCCTGTCCTCGATCGCCACCGTTGCCTTGGGCATCCAGGCGCTGACGCTCGCGATCGGCACAACCTGGCGGTTGCGCTCGGCAGGAATCGACCCGAGGAGCGAGCCGTCGGCGGCGTAGACGAACGTATTTTGCCCGATCCTGACCTCGCGAAGCGCTGAAAGGTCGCACGAGGAACCGAACGCGTAGACACCGGCGCCCCCCGCGAGAGCAACAACGGTGAGCACCCCGGCAACGGCGAGGAGGAGGACGAGGAGTGGACGGCGACGCGATCGGCGCCGCGGGCGACGGCGCACGGGCAACTCGGATCGCGTTCCACGCTGTGGTCGCCGGCGCGGCGCGCTCATGAGGTGATGGTAGCCATCGTCGTGCCGAGTTCGGCGAGCCGTCGCCGTGGCCTCTCACCCTTCCGGTTACAGTCTCCTCGTGGACGACACGCGCAGCGTCTCGCCCGGGCTCCGAATCTTTCTCTGGAGTCGGGCGGCCATCTGGGTCGTCGCTGTTGTCTCGGTCGTCTTCTTCGAGCGCGCATCCGACCCGGGTGCGGAGTGGGACGCTCCCCGCCTGCACGAGCTCGGCACGGTCATCGACGTCTGGGCCCGGTGGGACAGCAACTGGTTCCTGAAGATCGCGGAAGAGGGCTACTCCTGGCCCTCGAGCACGCCGGCGTTCTTTCCCCTCTATCCGTTCCTCGTCGCGGGTCTGGGAGTCGTGCTCCTCGGTCACTATCTGCTCGCCGGCGTCGTCCTGTCGCTCGTCGCCGGGTCGGCTGCCTTCGTCCTGCTGTACCGGCTGGCAGCGTTCAAGCTCGGGGCCGAGGCGGCACAACGCACCGTCCTCTTTCTCGCGCTCGCGCCCACATCGCTCTTCTTCGGAGCGGTCTACAGCGAGTCGCTGTTCCTGCTCCTCGCGGTGGCAACGTTCCTGACTGCCGAGAAGGGAAGCTTCTGGAAGGCGGGCGGCCTCGCGGGTCTTGCGATCCTGACGCGCTCTGTGGGCATCGCCTTGCTTCCCGCGCTCATCGTGTTTGCCTGGCGAGCGCCGAACAGGCGGAGGGCGCTCGCCGGAGTGGCCGTCGCACCCGCGCTCTTTGCGCTCTTCCCTCTACTCCTCGCGTTGTGGATCGGAAAGCCGCTCGCATTCCTCGACGCTCAGAAGGTGGTCTGGGAGCGTCACCTCTCGCCCGTGGGGCCGATCGGGGGCCTGATCGCTGCCGTTCGGGATCACCAGATACTCGATCTCGCCGTCGTCGGCGTCATGGTTGTACTCGGGGTCGTCGCCTGGCGGCGGATCGGTGCCCCCTACGGCCTCTACGTCCTCGTCAGCGTGGCTCTGCCGCTCGCCGTGTACTCGGACAAGGACCCGCTTCTTTCCCTGCAACGTTTCGTCATCGTCGCCTTCCCCGCCTTCATGGCGCTCGCGACGGTCGTTCGGAGCCGGAAAGCGACGATCGTCGCTGCAGCGATTCTTGCCGCAGGCCTCGCCGTCTATGTGGTCAGATGGGCATTGTGGTACTGGGTCGCCTGACGAGAGGATGATGGTGAGCGAGATAGATATCGGCGGAAGCGGTGAGGAACCGGAAGCGGCAGCTCGCCGGCGCAGCGGCCGGCTTCTCGCGTGGAGTGTCCTCGTGGGCCTCCTCGCGCTCGCCTCGTACGGCGCCCGCCTGTCCGACGCTGAGACGCCGGACGACGTGCTCTACCTGTGGTCGACATTCGCCGGCGCCCTGATCCAGTACGGGATCATGCTCGTTCTCATCCTCGCGATCGCACGGGGGCTCAGGAGCCCCTTGCTCGCGCTCGAACGACCCGCTGCCATCAGGCGTGCGGTGAAGCTGGGTGCGGTTTCGTTCGGGGTGATCCTCGCGACGACCGCCGCGTTGAGCCCGTTCCTCGATGCCGGTGATGAGCAAGGGCTCGTGCCGGACACGTGGGACTCGAGCCGCGCAGTTCCCTTCCTGGCGAACGCCCTGGTGGTCGTGCTCGTTGCCCCGTTTGTCGAGGAGCTCCTCTACAGGGGCCTCGGCATGAGTCTCCTCCTCCCGTTCGCCGGGCCGCTCTTTTCGATCGCCATCACCGGCCTGGCCTTTGGCCTCGCACACGGCCTCGTGCTCGGGTTGCCCGTGCTGACGGTCTTCGGCGTCGTGCTCGGCTGGCTGCGCTGGAAGACGGGTAGCGTCTATCCTGGAATGGTCGTGCACGGGATTTTCAACGCGGCGGCCCTCGCGGCCGCGGTCGCTCTGTGACAGGGCGTTTCGAGGAGATCCGGGCCGAGATCGTGGAGAACGATAGGGTCATCGTGGCGTCCGTCAACCATCGCCTCGACCTCGTGACGGAGCTCTGGGAGCTGAAGGCCACGCTCGGGCTCGAAACCGTTGATCCCGAGCGGGAACGCCGGCTTCGCGATGCCCTGGCGGAGGCGAACACGGGCAGGCTCTCGAGCGAGGGGCTCGACCGGTTGATCACCGACCTTCTGGATCTGACGAAGGCCGAGCTCGGCTCGAGCTAGTGCGGCTCGTAGAAGCGCCACTACGGCTCCCGCCCTCCGGCCGACCTACCATCGATCCGGGGAGATGCGATGCCGCGAACCTACGGTTGGCGATCGCGAACTACACGCTCTCGTCGTCTGACAGCGACTCCTCGTCCGCCTCTGCGGCGAACTCGTCCGGCGAAACCGTGTCGAGGAAACGACGGAACTCGTCCGGATCGAGATCGGCGAGCGAATCCTGCCCGATGAGGCGGCGGGATGCCTCCTCCTCGTCTCCATCGAACTCAACGCCCGATTCCTCGATCACGTCGTCTGCGGCGAAGATCTTTGCGTCACAACGGAGCGCGAGAGCAATAGCGTCGGAGGTCCGTGCGTCGAGCTCGACCTCCGTACCGTTCCGGACGAGGGTGATCTTCGCGTGAAACGTGTTCTCGCGGAGCTCCGTGACAGCGATCTGGCGGATCTCGGCGTCGAGTGACGCGACTATCGAGGTTGCGAGATCGTGCGTCATCGGCCGCTGTGGCTCGGTTCCCTGCAGACACATCAGGATCGCCGCGGCCTCGGGGTGCCCGATCCAGATGGGCAGGAACGTGTTTCCCTCCTGCGTCCTCAGCAAGACGATCGGCTGCTTGCCGACCAGATCGAAGCTCACGCCATAGACAGTCATCTCGCGCATCGGCCTACACCTGAGTGTATCCGCGGGCAGGGATTTTTGAAGTGGGCGATCCTGGATTCGAACCAGGGACCTCCGCCTTATCAGAGCGGCGCTCTAACCAACTGAGCTAATCGCCCGCGGCCGACGAGTGTAGCGAACCCACGATCGGGATCCACGGTGGGTAGGGCTGCTGCTACAGCGCTTCCAGCGTCTCTACGAGCTCCGCGAGACCGGTCTCGTCGCCAAACTGCAGCTCGAGCTTTCCAGCGGTGATACGAGCGGGGAGGCCGGTCAGTCGCTGCGCCGCGTCACGAGCGCGGTCGGCAAGCGCCGGGTCGATCGCGTGGCTCGTGCGACGACGGCGCGCCCCTCCCTCCTGGGCCGCCTTCTCCGCGGCTCGAACCGTCAGGCCGTCCTCACTGATGCGTTTGGCGAGCCGGCGGCGGGCATCATCATCGGGCAGCGCCAGAACTGCCCTCGCGTGGCCCTCGGTGAGATCACCGCGAGCAAGCATCCACAGCACATCCTCCGGGAGCTCGAGCAGTCGCACCCGGTTCGACACGGAGGGTTTCGACCGGCCAACGCGCTCGGCGACCTCACCGAGCGATAGCTCGAACTCGTCGAGCAGCGATGCGTAGGCGCGCGCTTCTTCCACCGCCGATAGGTTCTCGCGGGCGACGTTCTCGACGAGGCCCAGCAACAGGGTGTCGCGGTCGTCGACATCGCGCACGACGGCGGGAATCGTCGGAACACCGGCTTCCCGCGCGGCGCGCCAGCGGCGCTCGCCCGCGACGAGCTCGTAGCCGCCCTCGGCCCGCGGCCGCACGATCACAGGCTGGAGCACGCCCTGATGGCGGATCGAGGCCGCGAGACCACTCGTCGCCTCCGGCTCGAAGCGGCGACGTGGCTGGCGTGGGTTCGGGTGGACAGCCTCGACCGGCAGATGCAGGAGCTCGGCTTCGCCGGCTCCGCCGATGAGCACCTCGAGGCCCCGGCCGAGGCCCCGGCGGGGTGAGTCATTGACGCTCGACAAGTTCCATCGCCACCTTCCAGTAGGCCTTCGATCCCGACGAGCGCCGGTCGTAGGCGATTGCGGGTAGCCCGTGGCTCGGGGCCTCTGCGAGGCGAACCGACCGGGGAACCGAGGTCGTGAAGACGAGGTCTCCGAAATGACGGCGCAGTTCCCGCTCTACCTCCGCCGCAAGCCGGGTGCGTCCGTCGACCATCGTGAGCAAAATCCCGGCCACTGCGAGCCGCGGGTTGAGCCGTGCTTTGACGAGGTTGATCGAACCGAGCAACTGGGACAGGCCCTCGAGCGCGTAGTACTCCGCCTGCACGGGAACGATCACGCGGTCGGAGGCGGCGAGCGCGTTGACGGTCAATGGGCCGAACGCGGGAGGGCAGTCGAGGAAGACGAACGCGTAGGGGTCGGTCGCGCCAGGGCTGAGCGCGTCCGCGAGGTACCGCTCTCCGCCTTCGAGCGCCGACAGGTGCACGGCCGCCGCCGCAAGCTCCGGCTTCGCGGGCACGAGGTCCAGGTTCGGGAACGCCGTCGGCTTCGCGAGATCGGCCAGAGGAACGCCGTCGAGCAGGTCGTGCGTCGACACACCGTTCGCGCGCCGGCCGAGCCCCGAGGTGGCATTGGCCTGCGGGTCGAGATCGACGATCAGGCACCGTTCGCCCGCCTCGGCGAGGCACGCTGCGAGGTTGACGGCGGTCGTCGTTTTGCCGACGCCGCCCTTCTGATTTGCGATCGCGTAGACCCGAGCAGCCACACTCCCAGGCTAGCCCGCGGGGCGGTCGGTGGGGTGGGTTGCGGGGTAAAAGCGTACCGCAACCCACCCCACCTGTTGTGTATCCCCACGCTGCGCGTGGCCCCTGAAGAGGCCGGCCCGCCGGCCTGCTGTGCAACGACCTGGACGCGGTCAGTTGCTGCTTCTCTGGAGACTTCGCATCAGGGCGCCGCGCCGGCTTGCGGCCGGTGTCAGTCAGGCGAGTGGGCGTTTGCGCGCGACCCCGACGCGACGCGGGAACCGCGAGGGCGTTGGCCCGATCTTGCGAATCAGGATGAGCCCCGAGGGAGATGGCTCGAGCGCGCCGGCGATCTGCTCGGCGACGGTGGCGACGCGATCCGGGTCGGCGGTCTCTCCGACCCAGAGAACGACGAGGCCTCCCTCGCGCACGAGCGGCAGACACCATTCGGCAGCGGTTGGCGGGTGCGCGAGCGCCTTCGCAACGGCAACGCCAAACTGCTCTATCTCCTGTTCCTCTGCCCTTCCCCAGAGAATCGACAGGTTCGGCAGATCTGGCACCCAGGTCTCGAGGAAAGCGCACTTGCGGCGCTCTGCCTCGAGAAGCGTCACGGGACGGTCGGGAAGCGTCGCGGCGAGCGGAATCCCCGGTGTGCCGCCGCCGGAGCCGACATCGACGATAGGGCCGCCGGTTGCTGCAACGGTCTCCGCCGCCTTCAGCGCATCGTCGAGAAGCGCCGCACGAGCGAGAGCTGGATCAGTGATCGCCGTCAGGCCGGGGGTGGCGAGAACGGATTCAAGCCAGCGATCGAGGACGGGCGGAGGCACCATCAAACCTCCAGAGGCTCAGTCCGCGGAGTGCCTCGGCAACACGACGACGAACCTGGTCGGCTCGGCGCCCTCGCTCGAGGTCTCGACTTCGGGGTCGTCCTTCAGCAGTTCATGGACGATGCGACGCTCGACCGCGGTCATCGGCTCGAGTTCCACGCGGTGGCCCGTCGCGGCGGCCTGCTCGGCGGCAGAGCGCGCAGCTGCTTCGAGCGTTGCCGCGCGCCGCGCGCGGTAGCCGGCGGCGTCGACAACGACCCGCACTCGGTCGTCGCCCTGCGTGCGATGACAGATCGCGTTCGCAAGGTACTGCAGTGCGTCGATCGTCTGCCCGTGGCGGCCGATGAGCACGCCGAGATCATCACCGACGAGCGTCGCGACAAGCTCACCATCGACCTCCGCGAGCGTGACCGTCGCCTGGACGCCGGACGCGGCAACGGTCCGTTCGAGCAAGCCTCGAACAATGCCCGCCTGGCTCGTATCGCCGTCGGACGCGTCGAACGGCTCACCGCCAGCGGAGCCGGTCTCCGGGACGGCTGCGGATGCCACCACCGATGCTGGCGTGTACCCGACTCCGAGGAGGCCGCGCTCGCCCTCGCTGACAATCTGGAATGTGATCGCCTCGCGGTCGAGGCCCGGCACGCGGCGCTGGAGCTCCCGCACGGCGCTCCACTTCGCCTCGCCGACCGTCTCGCCGGTCGCCTCGACCGAGATCTGGTCGTCGCTCATTTCCTCGTCCCTCCGCCGCCGGACTTGCGTTTGACACGCCGTGGTGGGCCGGCAACTCTGGGACGGGCAGGTGCGGGCTGCGAGGACTTCGGCTTTTCGCCGGCGCCATTCTCGGGCGGCTCATCCTTTGCAGGCGTGCGCGAGCTTCGCTTATCGGGCGGCGCGGGCTTGGGCATGAGCTTCCGGGTCACGAGCCCCTGGCCGGTCGTCCACAGGTTCGTCGTCAGCCAGTACAGCATCAGCCCGGCGGGGAAGGCGAGGATGAAAGGGACGAACAGGACCGGCAAGACCATGAGAAGGATGCGCTGCGGCCCCTGCATCGTCGAGGACATGAAGTACGACGACGACAGCTGGCTGGCCACGTAGATGACGAGAAGCAGCGGTCCCCAGCTCGGCCAGGCGCCGATGTTCTCGGTGATGTCAATGAGCCCGAGCCATTCGACGGATCCTCCGTACTTGGCCAACACGTCGTCCTCGAACTCCCGAAGAACGTAGAACAGCGAGATGAAGATCGGGATCTGGAGCACGATCGGAAGACAGGACGCGGCCGGGTTGATCTTGTTCTCCCGGTAGAACTTCATCAGCTCCTCGTTTTGCCGCTGCTTGTCGTGCTTCCACTTCTGCTGCAGCGCCTTCATCTCGGGCGCGTGCGCCTGGAGAGACTGCATCGAGTGGATCTGCTTGACCGTCACGGGCACGAGCAACACGCGCACGATCACGGTGAGGACGACGATCGACCAGGCCCAGGAGAACCCGATCGACGTATGGAGCCAGATGAGCGCGTCCTCGAGGAAGTTCTCGAGCGGGTGCAGCGGGTTGCCGATGCCGAAGATCCCGATCACGCCGGATGCTCCGTCTCGTGACGGCGACGCCCGAAGTGCGCGTCCTCGGCCCGATCGACGCCGCCGTGACTCCAGGGGTTACAGCGAAGAAGCCGCCAGCAGGCGAAGATGCTGCCTTTTAGCAACCCGTGCGCGCGAAACGCGTCGATCGCGTAC
>JANOFZ010000405.1:0-3218 GCA_031413935.1 Thermoleophilia bacterium
GCATCGCCGATGTTCGCGAGGTGGCTGAAGAGCTCGAGGCTCTCGATGAACGCCTTGCCCGCTTCGAGGCCACCGGAGATGCCGAACGTGACGAGCCCGCCGTAGCCTCCGGTGAGAACGCGGTCGGCGACTTCCTTGTAGGGGCTCGAGTCGAGCCCGGGGTAGTTCACCCAGTTAACGGCGTCGTGTCCCTCGAGGTGGCGGGCAACGGCCAGTGCGTTCGAAGAGTGCCGCTCGATCCGCAGGGGCAGCGTCTCGAGCCCCTGGACGAACATCCACGAGTTGAACGGCGAGGCCGCTGCTCCGAGGTTTCGCAGGAGTACCGTGCGGACGCGGCCGATGTACGCGGCCGGCCCCAGGACATCCGCCCACACGACGCCGTGGTACGAGGGGTCAGGTTTCGTCAACCCGGGGTAGCGCTCGGCGTTCGCGGTCCAGTCGAAGTTCCCCGAGTCGACGACGATGCCGCCGATCGAGGTTCCGTGGCCGCCGATGTACTTCGTCGCCGAGTGAACGGAAATGTCCGCTCCCTGCTCGAAGACCCGTGCCAGGATCGGAGTCGGCACCGTGTTGTCGACGATCAACGGCAGACCCTGCGCGTGCGCAGCGTCGGCCCACGCGCGGATGTCGATCACGTTGAGTTTCGGGTTGCCGATCGTCTCCGCGAAGACGAGCTTCGTGTTCTCGTCGGTGAGTGCAGCCACGGCACCGGGGTCGTCCGGATCCGCCCATCGCACCTCGATCCCGTACTGGGGAAGGGTGTGCGCGAACAGGTTGAACGTCCCGCCGTAGAGGGCCGAGACCGAGATGATGTTGTCGCCGGCGCGGGCGATGTTGAGGACGGAGTACGCGACCGCGGACTGCCCGGAGGCGGTGGCGACGGCCGCGATGCCGCCCTCGAGCTGGGTGACGCGCTGCTCGAAGACATCCTGGGTCGGATTCATGATCCGCGTGTAGATGTTGCCGGGCACCCTGAGCGCGAAGAGATCCGCGGCGTGCTGGGTATCGTCGAACACGTACGAGGTCGTCTGGTAGATCGGGACGGCGCGCGATCCCGTCGTCGGATCGGGTACCTGCCCTCCGTGGAGGGCGATCGTCTCCGGCCTGTGGTCGCTCATCAGTTGCTCCTTCCGTCGAGTCCCGGGAACGACAAAGGCCCCTTGACATTCTGTCCCGGGGCCTTCAGTGCCCGCCGGCGGCGGGTGCAACGCTTTCCATCTTCCCGCACACCGCCCGGGACGGCCGGCTCGCGGCTGGAGTTCGCACCTGACGGACGGGAGTCCCGGTTGCGGCGGTTTCGTCGGGCCAGTTCCCTCGACCGCTCATGATGGGCAACGCTTCAGTTAGGAAAGTAACACAGCAGAACTGTCTCGCACAATCATGTCGAGTGCCGATTCTTTCTCTCGTATGTTGCAGCGAGGTTACGGTTCGCCTCGCAGCATGTCCCGGACGTCTGAGTCGCTCGGTGCCTTGGTACGATCGGTCTCATGGGAAACCTTGGTATCTACTTCATCTTCCTAATCCCGCCGATGATCCTCGGCTTCGTCATTCAGCATCGGCTGAAGAAGACGGTTGCCACGCAGATGCAGGTGCAGATCGCGAACGGGATGACCGGTGAGCAGGTCGCGAGGATGATCCTCGACCACAACGGCCTCTCGGGCGTGCCGGTCAACCAAGCGCAGGGTGGGCCGCTCTCCGATCACTACGACCCGCGGCAGCGCACCGTCAACCTCTCGCCCGGCGTCTACGACGGGAATGCGGTTGCCTCCGTTGCGATCGCGGCACACGAGGTCGGCCACGCGATCCAGCATGAGAAGGCATACGGCCCGTTCAGGGTTCGGAGCACGATGTTCCCCGCCGTGGCGTTTGCGTCGCAGACGTGGATGCTCCTCCTCCTCGCCGGCGTGTTCCTGCAGATTGCGGGGCTGGCGCAGGTTGCGATCGTCCTCTTCGCTGTCGTCGTGCTCTTCCAGCTCGTGACGCTCCCCGTCGAGTTCGACGCGTCGAAGCGCGCCAAGGTTCAGCTCCACTCGCTTGGGCTCGTCGGTGGCGGCGAGGAGCAGGGTGTGAGCAAGGTGCTCAGCGCAGCCGCGATGACCTACGTCGCTGCCGCACTTGCTGCGCTCTCCCAGCTCGCCTACTTCGCGATGATGTTTCTCGGCAACCGCGACTAGTGCGGCCACTCGGAACGTTACGTTCTCATGCCCCGCAGGTTGATGGGGCATCAGCTCGCTCCCGGGACAGGCATGCGCCTGTCCCCTACGGGTTTGTGAGCGAACGTTTCGGGCCGGGGTGCAGCCGCCGCGCGTGCGGCCCGTCGCTCTGATCGTCCGCGCGGGCGCCGTCGTGCTCGCCGTCGGATTCCTCTTCACGCTGCTGATCGACGGTGCGCCGAAGCCCGTCACCGAGCAGCTGCAGGCCGCGCCCGAGAAGCAGGACGTCGTGACGAAGCCGGTCGCCGTGAAGAAGAAGGCGTCGCGCTCGGCTCCCGAGGGCGTCGTCACGATCGCCGCGACCGGTGACATCGTGATGGGCTCTACCCCGAACCTTCCGCCCGACGGCGGCCGCTCGTTCTTCAACGGTGTCAAGGCCGATCTCGCCGGTGACGTCGTGCTCGGCAACCTCGAGGGGACGCTCTCGACGGGTGGCGGCTCCAAGTGCGGTTCGGGCAGCACGAATTGCTACGCCTTCCAGACACCTCCGTCGTATGCCGCCTGGTTGAAGAAGGCCGGGTTCACGATGATGAACGTGGCCAACAACCACGCATACGACTTCGGCCCGTCGGGTCAGACGCAGACGCTTGCCGCGCTTGCGAAGCAGCGTCTCGCCCACACGGGACGTCCCGGCCAGATCACGTATCAGCAGGTCGGTGAGATCAAGGTTGCGGTCGCCGGTTTCGCATCGTATCCCTGGGCGCAGCAGGTGACGGACATCCCGGCGGCCCGCCGGCTCGTCAAGAAGGCAGCAGCGAACGCCGACGTCGTGATCGTGACGATGCATGCGGGCGCGGAGGGCACGGATCACACCCACGTGCGCCCGGGAACCGAGACGTATCTCGGTGAAAACCGCGGTAACGTCGTCGCCTTCTCGCATGCGGTCGTCGACGCCGGCGCGGACGTCGTCATCGGTCACGGCCCGCACGTCCTGCGTGGAATGGAGTGGTACAAGGGTCGGTTGATCGCCTACTCGCTCGGGAACTTCGCCGGCTACAAGGTGTT
>JANOFZ010000406.1:0-10040 GCA_031413935.1 Thermoleophilia bacterium
GAACGAGAGACGCTCGTGGTCGAGGACGTCGGCGAGGTTCTCGAGGTTCCCCGCGTAGGTGAGCGAGTCGAGCGAGAGCACCTCGTAGCTCGTGTTCGCCAGCAGGTGGCGGATCACGTTGGACGAGATGAACCCGGCGCCACCGGTAACGAGTACGCGCTGAGCGGGAGGGGCCACGGTGGAAGAGCATACCGTGGCCCCACGTGAGTGGAGGAGCGATGGAAGAGCATATCGCCCCTCCACTCACGCATTGCTTTCTGCTCGCTTCGCGAGATCCTGAAGCCGGGAACCTACGGTTCCCCGTGACCCCTCCCTCCACCACAGTCCCGCGCGCTGCCACAGGCCGGCACACCGGAAGCAGCGTGCTGCGTTCGTGATGGGAGGACGGAAGCGATGAAAGCGCGTACCGCTCCCGTCCTCCCCGGCGATCCCTACAGCTCGCGGTCGATCGCGTAGAGAGGTCTGCCCTCGACCTCACGCTGAATACGAGCGAGGTACTCACCCACGAGGGCGAGCACGAAACCCTGGACGCCGAGCACGAAGATCACTGCTGCACCGAGGAAGAGAGGCCCCGGAAAATCCGACTCGCCGATCCAGTACGCAACCGCGTAGATCCCGAGCGCGGTCGCGGCGAGTGTGCAGACGAATCCCAGGATGACGCCCGCCCACTGGATCGGCTGCGGCCAGAACCCCGCGAGCACGTGGAGCGCAAGGCGCGTCAACCGGAGCGGCGAGTAGCGCGAAGCCCCCTGGCGCGCCGCATGACCGACATCGACCTCGATCACCGAGGCGCCGCCGGAGAGGATCAGCGCCTTCGTGAACTTCTGGCGGCCGATCGAGCCGAGCATCGGAGTGACCACGCTGCGCCGGTACGCGTTGAACGCACAACCGAAGTCGGAGATGTCAACGTGCGTGAACCGCCGTAGCATTCCGTTGATCAGGCGCGAGGGAAGCGTCCGCCCCCAGGAGTCGTTGCGCGCCGCGCGCCGCCCGCTCGCTACGTCGTACCCCGCATCGATCGCTGCCACGAGCTTCGGGATGTCCTCGGGGAGGTTCTGAAGGTCGCCGTCCATCGTCACGATGACATCGGCTCTCGACCCCGCGAGACCCGCGTGCATCGCCGGGTGCTGCCCGAAGTTCCGCTTGAAGCGAATCGCCCGGACGCGTGGATCCGCGGCATGGAGCTCCTCGAGGGTCACGAAGGTGCCGTCGGTCGATCCGTCATCGACGTAGACGATCTCGAACGAGCGGCCGAGTTCCGTGAGCGCCACGAGCGTTCGTTGGTGAAGCTCGGGCAGGGAGTCGGCCTCGTTATAGAGCGTGACGACCACCGAGATCTCGGGCGTCGCCATGGGGCCGCCCGCCGGCACACCGTGGGGATACGGCATCGTCTCGGTCATCGAATGCGGAGCGTAACGGCCAGCGCTGACGCGGGCGACCGAATGCGCTACTCCGCAAGCCCGAGTCGTGCGTGCAGCCTTTGCAGCGGCCGAGGAGCCCACCAGTTCCACTCCCCGAGTAGCGCCATCAAGCTCGGGACGAGGAGGGCGCGGATGATCGTCGCGTCGAGCGCGACGGCGACGGCAGTCCCGACGCCGAGCTCCTGGATGAACGAGATGCTCGAGGTTGCGAAGGTTCCTATCGCGACGCAGAAGAGGAGCGCGGCTGCGGTGACGAGGCGCCCGGTTCGCTCGAGGCCGTCCGCAACGGCCTCTCGGTTCTGGAGGCCACCGTCGCGTGCCTCCTTGATCCGCGAGAAGAGGAAGATCGCGTAGTCCGTCGACAGGCCGAACGCAGTCGCGGCGAGCAGAATCGGCTGGGTCGACTCGAGGCCCGGGAGGCCCTGCCCCCACTCGAAGACGACGACAAGGATCCCGAAGGAGGCGCCGAGCGTGAGCACGTTCATCACGAGCGACTTCAGCGGCAGGACGACCGAGCCGGTGAAGAGGAAGATCAGCGTGCACGTCGTGATCGCGAGAATCGCGAGTGCCCAGGGCAGATGTGCGCCGAGGGATGCTTGCTGGTCGACGAATCCCGCGGTCTGGCCGGTCACGCGCGCCTGCGGCAGTTCGACCCGTACCGTTTTCACGAGTTGCTGTGTCCGGTCGGCAAGCCCTTCCTCGCGCGGCAGGAGATCGAGCCGCCAGAGGCCCGAGGCAATCTCCTGTGCAGGCAGCACCGCGGCGACTCCCGCCGCGGAAGCAAGACGCGCGACGACGTCTGCCTGAGGCGCCGCGTCCGTGATCGCGGTGATCGGCGCGTACGTCCCACGAATGCCGTCGCGATCGAGCTCCTCGGCGACCTGTCGCGAGCTTGCCGACGAGGGGAGCGTCGTTGCATCGACGCCGACGAAGTTGACACCGAGAGCCGGAAGCGCGAGGACGACGAGGAACGTGGCAGAGATCGCCGCGATCCTCCCGGGACGGCGCATCACCCACGCAGCGAGACGACCCCAGCGACCGCCCGACGGCACCTGCTGCAGGCGACGGGGGGCGAGAGAGTCGATCCGCGGTCCGAGCCAGTAGAGGAACGCTGGCAGCGGGACGAGTGCGACGAGACCGGCGGCGAGGGCGACAAGGACGCCGCCGAGGCCCATCGAGTAGAGGAACTGCTGCGGGAAGACGAGCAGACAGCTCATCGAGGCGGCGACCGTGACTGCGCTGAAGAAGACGGTGCGACCGGCGCTCCGCATCGTCGCAGCGAGCGCCTCGGGGCCATGGCCGTGCACCGCCGCTTCCTCTCGCCAGCGCGAGACGATGAAGAGCGAGTAGTCGATCGCGAGGCCGAGTCCGAGGCCGGTGACGAGGTTGAGCGCGAAGACCGACAGCGAGTGCACCTCGATCGCGAGCCGAAGCCCGAGAAAGGTCAGCGCGATCGCTCCGGCGCCGACGAGCGGCGGCAGGAACGCTGCGACGAGGCCACGGAAGACCCAGAACGAGAGGAGGAAGACGAGCGGGAATGCGATCAGCTCCGCGCGCTTGAGATCCTTCTGGATCGCCTCGGTCACCTGCCGGGAGGCGATCGCGCCGCCGCCGAGACGAACCTGCGGGTCGTCGGCGAAGGCGTCGGTCAGCCGGTCGGCAGCGTCCTTCGACGCATCGCCTCCGCGCGCCTCGAGGAACACGAGCACGACGCCGTTCCGGTCGACGACGATGCGGGCGACTGCGGGGTCCTCGTCGATCCGGCTCCGGACCCTCTCGATCGCTGCTGGGCCACCCTTGACCAGCGCGAGAATGCCGGGATCCGCCTCGACGCCAGTTCTCTCCTCGACCTCGAGGTTGGCGAGCCGGCTCTCGGAGGAGAGGTCGGCGAACTGGGCCGAACCGGCATCCATGCGCGGGATCACCGTGCTCCCGATCGCGAAGGCGACGACGAAGATGCCGGCCGAGACGAGCGTGACCGCGCGGGCGCGGGTCGCGATCAGGTGAATCACATCACCTAGAGAAGCAGGAGCGGCCAGGGCCGGGGCGCACTTGGCGCTCCCGACCCCGGCCAACGGCGTCGCTCAGGCGGCGTCTGCGACCGGCGTCAGCGCCTCGACTGCGGGCTCGCGCTCGCGGCGCACGCTCGGAATCGCGAAGGCCGCGATAGCTCCGAGGCCGACGACGACGGCGCCGATCCAGAGCGCCGGGACGGCACCGTCAACGAACGTCTGACCCGTCTCGTACCCGCCGTACCGGGCGAAGACCGACGCCAGGGCTGCGACGCCAAAGACGCCGCCGAGCTCGCGGATCGCGTTGTTGGCGCCCGACGCCTGGCCCTCTCTGTCCCTTCTCACCGACGAGAGCACGAGATTCGCCATCGGCGTGAAGAACAGTGCCATCCCGATTCCGGCAAGCAAGAACGGAACGATGAAGGAGCTGTATGGCGTCGTGGTCGTCGTCACGAATGCGATCCAACCGAGCCCGATCGCCTGCAGCGTCAGCCCGATGCTGAGGATCCGCTTGGGGCTCACCTTGTCGGACATCGCACCGGCGAACGGGGCAACGAACATCGGCGCAAGTGTCCACGGCAGGATGCGGAGACCCGAGCTGAGCGGCGAGTAGCCCTGGACGGTCTGGAAGAACTGCGTCAGCAAGAAGATCGAGCCGAACATGCCGAAGAACATGAACAGCGAGGCGAGGTTCGCGAGCGAGAACGCCCTGTTGCGGAAGAACGTCATCGGCAACATCGGCGCCGGGGCACGCAGCTCCCACGCGATAAACGCTGCGACGAGTGCGAACCCGAGACCGAACGCGGTGAGAATCTCGGGGCTTGTCCACCCCTGCTCGTTCCCACGGATCAGGCCCCAGACGATGCCAAACATGCCGGCGCTGACGAGGCCGACGCCCGGGAGGTCGAGCTTGCCGGCCGGGCCGTGAGTCTCGTTAAGCCGCAGCAGAGCGAGCGGCACGAGCAGGATTCCGATCGGGACGTTGAGCCAGAAGATGTACTGCCATGAGAACCCCTCGACGATGGCGCCGCCGACGACCGGGCCAAAGGCGATGGCAAGGCCGCCGATCGCTCCCCAGGCGCCGAGTGCGAGACCGCGCTTCGCGGGGGGCACGGCAGCGGAGAGGATCGTCAGCGTGAGTGGCATCACGATCGCGCCGCCGAGACCCTGTACGGCCCGGGCGATGTTGAGGACCTCCACGTTCGGTGCGAGGGCTGCAGCAACGGAGGCGACGGTGAAGATGCCGACGCCGATCGCGAACATGCGGCGGCGGCCGAAGCGATCACCGAGCGCCGCGCCCGTGAGGAGCAAGACGGCGAAGGTGAGCGTGTAGGCGTTAACGGTCCACGAGAGATCCTCGAGGGAAGCGTTGAGGTCGGTGCGGATCACGGGAATCGCCGTCGAGACGACGAGTTGGTCGAGGGAGACCATGAAGAGCGCGATCGAGGTGATCGCGAACGTCCAGAGGGTCCTGCTGCGCTCGGTCATTGTCGGTGTCTGCCTTTCGTGGTTCGTTGTTTGCTTGTGATTAGTCACTTACTACCGGTGGAAAAAAAGAGAGAGGCTGCCCTACTCGGTCATGCCGGATTGACAGCCCTCGATGAGCCGGTTCGACCACGGCTCGGGGCGGGCGAACGACTCCATCGCCATCAGGATCGTCAGCATCGCGCCCTTCGAGAAGAACGTGCTCACTGCCTCCGGCGACTCGCCGGAGACGCGCTCGGCGAGATCGACGAGATCCCGCCAGGCCGAGCGGACGACCTCACAGATCTCGGGATCGTCACAGGAGGCCCAGCACTTGAGCATCAGCATCAGCCTGTCCCGGTCAGCCATGACGGATTCGTACGCTGTTCCCATCGCGTGAAGCGCGTCCATCCCCGTCTTGCCGCGTGATGCCTCGGCGAACACCTGGTAGAGATCGTCGATCGTGCGTTGGGATGTCGCGAGGTAGAGCTCCTTCTTCGTGCCGAACAGGCGGAAGAGATACGGCTGCGAGATGCCGGCGGCACGGGCGATGTCGTCGGTCGAGGCTCCGTGAAGCCCTTTCCGGGCGAATTCGTGGGTCGCAGCATCGAGCACGGCCACGCGGCGTTCGTCGGCGGTCTGGCGAGGAGCAGTTGCGCTCATAGTAGTGAGTATTCACTCACAAGAGGAATTTGTCAAGTGCTTCTGCAGGAGAGCGGGGTGAGGCTTCAGCCTCACCCGCCCGTGAAGGAGGGGTGAGGCTGAAGCCGCACCCCTGCCCCGCGACTACACGAATCGCGCCAGCGCTTCGGCGACACGGTCGCACTGGGCCTCGGTCATCGTCGTTGCAAACGGCAGTGCGAGCGCTCGCACGAAGGCCCGATCGGCCCCGGGAAACGGTCCCTGGTCGCGGTAGGCACCGAGATGGTGAAGCGCGTAGGTCCCGATCTGCACCTCGATCCCTTCCGCCCGCAGCGCCGTCATTGCCTCATCGCGGCGGTCGAGCTGGACGACGTACGCCTGCCAGCCGTGGCGATCGCCAGCGGCGGCCGAGGGTGTGAGCACCAGGCGCTCGAGCCGCTCGGTGTACCAGCCGGCGACGCGCTCACGCGCCGAGAGCAGCTCCTCGAGCCGTTCCACCTGGGGAATCCCGATCGCGCAGAGAAGGTCGGGCATCCGGTAGTTGAGGCCCGGCTCGGGAATGTCGTAGTCGCCATGGGTGACGATTCCGTGGTGGCGGAAGCGGCGAATCGCGTCGGCGAACTCGACATCGCTGGTCGTGACGGCGCCGCCCTCACCCGTGGTCACGATCTTGCGCGGGTGGAACGACAGGCAGCCCATCACGCCGAGAGAGCCGCAAGGAGTGTCACGGTATCGCGCGCCGAGAGCTCCAGCCGCATCCTCGACGAGCGCAACGTCCTCCGGCACGACGGCTTGCAGCTCCGACCAGGGCACGGGGCGGCCGAAGAGATGAACGGGTATGACGGCCTTCGTTCGCGGCGTCAGGGCAGCAGCAACGAGGCCGATGCCGAGGTTGAACGTGTCGGGGTCGACGTCGACGATCACCGCCCGGCCACCACAGAGCTCGACGGCGTTTGCAGTGGCCGGGAAGGTGTATGCAGGGACGATTACCTCGTCGCCTGGCCCGATCCCGAGCACCATCATCGCCAGGTGCAGCGCGGCCGTCCCGGACGAGACGGCGACAGCATCGGACGTGCCGCAAGCGCCCGCGAGCGCGCACTCGAGCTCGCCCACCTTCGGGCCCATCGTCAGCATCCCGGTCGCAACGACCTCGGCGACAGCGGCGAGCTCGGCCTCCCCGACGTCGGGGCGCGCGAGGCGGATTGGCTCGCTCACGTGCCTGTGGGGCGGTTCGTGCGGAACCACTCGATCGTGCGCTCGAGCCCCTCGTCGAGCTCGACCTTCGCCTCGAACCCGAGGAGCTCGCGCGCCTTGCCCATGTTCGGGATCCGCAGCTCCACGTCGACGTAGTCGAGCGGAGTGAAGACGATCTCGCCGGTCGCGCCGGAGAGCGCCTTGATTCGCCTCGCGAGGTCGTAGATCGTGACGGCCGAGCGCGCATTGCCGATGTTGAAGCTTTCCCCCACGGCGTTCGGGTGCTCGAGGCCGAGCAGCGTGCCCTCGACCATGTCGTCGACGTAGCACCAGGCTCGAATCTGCGAGCCGTCACCGTGGATCGTCAGATCGCGCCCGTCGAGCGCGGCCTCGATGAAGGCGCGAATCGCTCCGCCGCCGATCTGTCCCGGCCCGAAGATGTTGAAGGGACGCACCGAAACCGTGGGAAGCTCGAACTCCGCGTGGTAGGCGTGGGACATGTGCTCGCCCGCGAGCTTGGAGACGGCGTACGTCCAGCGAGCCTCCTTGACGGAGCCAATCGTCGTCACCTGACCCTCGCCGACGTTGAAGGCGTGCGCACCGAAGACCTCGCTCGTCGAGAACTCGAGCATTCGCTCGACCGTGTCCTTCGTCGCAAGAGCCGCCTCGAGCGCGTAGTAGGTGCCGATCATGTTGACGCGCATCGTCCGGACAGGGCTTGCGAGGACGGTGTCGACGCCCGCGATTCCCGCGGCGTGGACGATGTGCGTCGCGCCACGCATGGCGTCGGTGAGCCCCTCGACGTCCATGACGTCGCCCTGAACGAACGTGAAATTGGGGTGGTCGCCGAGATCGGTACCCGAGAGGACGTCGCGGTGAAGATTGTCGAACGCGATCACCTCGTTGGCGTCGACGAGACGGCGTGCGAGGGTCGTGCCGATGAAGCCGGCGCCACCCGTGATCAGGATCCTCTTGCCGCTCAGAGCCACGCGGCGAGTCTAGACGTATCCTCCGTGGCATGAGCGTTCGCCGCCTCCTCGTGCTGCTTGCCGTGGTCAGCGCCGTGCTCCCCGCGACCGCTTCCGCGGGAGTCATCGCATTGAGGATCGAGTTCCGGGCCGAGGCGGGCTCGCCACCGCGCGTTCTCACGCTCCGCTGCGGGGAGAGGGCGACAGGAACGGTGCGCAGCCCGGTTGCCGCCTGCGCTCGCCTGCAACGCCTCGGCCGGGCGGCGTTCCGACCGACATCGCCGAACACCGCGTGCACGGAAATCTTCGGTGGGCCGTCGACCGCACGGATCACGGGGCAATTTCTCGGCTTACCGCTCTGGACTCGCTTCAGTCGCTCGAACGGCTGCGAGATCGCCCGCTGGGAACGCGTGGCGTTCCTGCTTCCGCGGCCGGCCGCCCCGTGACGTCGCCTGGATGACTAGCATCCGATCCCTGTGAAGACTGTCCTCTTCGTCGGCGCCGGGCGCCACCAGCGGCGTGCGATCCTGCAGGCGCGGGAACAGGGCATCCGTGTCGTCGCCGTCGACCGGAACGCCGACGCACTTGGCCTTCAGGCCGCCGACGTCGGGGAGGCCGTCGACTTCACGGACATCGATGCGGTGACGGAGGTAGCGCGACGCCACGGCGTCGACGGCGCGTTGACCGTCTCGGCCGATCGCGCGGTTCCGATCGTCGCCGCGGTGACCGAACGCCTCGGCCTGCCGACGATCGGCACGGCGGTTGCGCACCGGATGCGGAACAAGATTGTCATGCGTCGCGCTTTTGCCGAGGAAGGCGTGCCGCAGCCTCCGTTCGCCGCCGTCCGCTCGCTCGTCGAGGGCAGGCGCGCGCTCGAGACCGTTGGCTTCCCCTGTGTCCTGAAGCCGGCCGACTCGGGCGGCCAGCGAGGCATCTTCCGGATCGAGAGCGAAGACGATCTCGACCGCCACCTCCATGCAGCGTTGGCGGAATCCGCCGAGCAGGAGTGCATCCTCGAGGGTTTCGTCGAGGGGACGGAGATGAACGGGATCGTGATCGCGCGCGGGGGTACGGCCGAGGTTGTGACGCTGTCGGATCGACTCCGGCCACCGGGCATCGGATTCGGCGTCGGCTGGATTCACGTCTACCCCGCGTCGACCTACGGGGCATCAGCTGGAGCTCTCCGAGAAGGTTGCAACCCGCGCGGTCGAGGTGCTTGGCCTGCGCGACGGGATCGCGTTCCCGCAGATCATTGCCAACCCGGACGGCTCTGTCGCCATCGTGGAGGTGGCGGCGCGGATCCCGGGCGGCCAGATGGCCGACCTCGTCCGCCATGCGACGGGCGTCGATCTCGTCGATGTCGCTCTCCGCTTCGCACTCGGCGAGCCCGTGCCCGACGACGTTGCGCGCCCGCGATTCCAACAGCCGCTCGCGATTCGATTTCTCACAGCTGAGCCTGGCCCCCTGCCGACCGGTCGCGTCACCCGCATCGGCTCCCTCGAGCCCGTCCTCTCGGCGGAGGGAGTCGTGCAAGCCGACACGTATTTGCAGGTGGGCGAGACGATCCGCCCCGTCCGTCTCGACGGCGATCGCCGCGGATACGTGATCGCGGTGGCCGACACGAACGTGGCTGCGCTCGACAGGGCCGAGGCGGCAGCGCGTCTCCTCACAGTCGAGGTCGCGTCGTGAGCTGCGGGTTCGATCTGGCGCACTACGCCGAGATCGTTGCCGCGGCGGAGGCCGGTGGCTATCGGTTCGCCCACTTCGAGGGAGTACCCACGGAGGGGTCGTTGATCCTTCGACATGACGTCGACCTCTCTCTGGATGCAGCAGTACGAATGGCCGAGGTAGAGCACGATGCCGGAGCGAGCGCGACGTACTTCCTGATGACGGAGTCGGTGTTCTACAACCTCGAATCGACCGAGGGGGTCGCCTCGATCGCCCACCTCCGCGAGCTCGGACACCGCGTCGCCCTCCACGCCGTCTACCCGAACGCTCCGGTCGACGATCGCTTCGACCCCGTTGTCGCCTGGCACAACCCTGATCCCGAGTACATGCGCGCGCCGCTTGCCGACGACCGCATCAACGTGATGCAGGAGCCATGGTTCGACCCTGCAACGTACCGCTCGGATTCGAATCAGCACTGGCGCTCCGGCTGCCCCCATGACGACCTGCGAGTGGGCACGTTCCCGTGGCTGCAGCTCCTCACCCACCCCGAGATCTGGGCCTACCCGGGCGAGACGATGGGGCAGACAATGCGCGCGATGCTGGAGGCCGAGAAGGTTCGGCGATTGCAGCAGCTCGCCGACGACCGGATCGATCTCGGGTGAGCCTCCAGG
>JANOFZ010000407.1:0-10679 GCA_031413935.1 Thermoleophilia bacterium
CCACGCCACGCATCCCACCAGGTGTCAGCCCGGGAGATGATCATGCGGTCGCTGACGCGCTCGACGCCGGGCCGGTGGCGCAGCGCATCGGGAGCGCGCGTGTTCTTGTACTCGACCTGGATCTCGCACGGGCTTCCAGGCAGGAAGGGCTCGACCGACGAGAGGTTGGACAGCGCTCGTCGGGCGCCCTCCTCGATCATCGCGCGGGCGCGGAGAGGCGCGATGTTGCGGGCCGACTGCGATCCGAGACCCTGCTTGACGGCAACGGTGACGAGCTCCCGGCCGAGGAGCTCGCGCGCCTCGTCGCAGGCTGCATCGTCGCCGGAGACCATCAGCACCGGGCAGCCCCAGTTGCCGCAGAGGGCCGCGTTGATGCCTGTCTCGCCGACGAGGACTCCGTTGAACCAGAGGTTCTGCCACACCTGACCCGAGACCGTGTGATTCATCACACCACGCCGCGTGCCGGCCATCGCGTGCATGCCGATGAACAGAGCCGCATCGACGCCGTCCTCGAGGAACTCCGTGTACTCCGTCCACTCGTCCTGGACGACGAAGTCGCATGCCTCGTCGAGCAATTCGGGAATCAGCGAGTTGAACGTCCACTCGTCACCTGCACCGTGGCAGTCCATCGCGACGATCTCCGTTGCCCCCGCCGCCTTCGCTCCGCGGACTGCCGCGTTGATCTCCTCCGTGTAGAGGCGGCGACTCTCCTCGTACATCGGCGAGCCGCCCGCTGTCTGCCCACTCTTCGTGACGCCGGAGACGCCTTCGAGGTCACTGACGATGAAGACCTTCATGCCGATAGCCTACGCATTCGTGGACACAGGTCTCGCAGGCAAGGGAGTCGTCGTCACCGGCGCGTCTGGAGGAATCGGCGCAGCGTGCGCGCGCCTCTTCGCCGCCGAGGGAGCGAACGTACTCGTCCACTACCACCGTGGCGAGGAGCGAGCGCGCGCCGTTTCGAACGAGATCGGCGGCGCACCGATCGCGCAGGCCGACCTCACCGACGAAGCCGCTGTCGACCACCTCTTCGCAATGGCACGCGAGACACTCGGCTCCGTCGACGTGTGCGCGGCGGTCGCGGGCGTCTGGCCCGCCGAGGATCTCCCCGTCTGGGAGCTCCCGCTCGAGCGCTGGGAGGAGACGATGCGCCAGAACCTGACCGCAACCTTCCTCACGGCACGTGCCTTCCTGCGGGAGGTGGCGCGCACGGGGCACGGCTCGCTCGTGCTCGTTGGCTCGACAGCAGGGCGTTTCGGGGAGGCCGGCCACGCCGACTACGCCGCCGCGAAGTCAGCCCTCCAAGGCGGTTTGCTGCTGTCGTTGAAGAACGAAGTGACGCGGGTCGCGCCGCTCGCCCGGGTCAACGCCGTCGCTCCGGGCTGGACCGAGTCAGCGATGACGCGCGGGATGGTCGACCCGGAGGCGGTGCGGCGGATCTCACGCACGATGGCTCTGCGCAAGGTCGGCCAACCCGAGGATGTCGCTGCCCAGGTCGTCATGCTCGCCTCCGACGTTCTCTCCGGCCACATCAGCGGTCAGGTCGTCACGGTGGCGGGCGGGATGGAAGGCCGCGTCGTCCACGACGACGCCTGACACTCGAGCGATTCGGGAGCAGACACGAGAAGGGCGGCGAATCGCTCGCCGCCCCTTCTCTCACTCCATCAAGTCAAGAGATGATTGCCGTCAGTCCCCGACCCGGAGTTGCTTCCCGTATCGGCAGGACTGCCCGAAGCTTGAGCCAGAGGCACCGATTCCCAAACTGAAGAGGGGCCGCCGCCAGACGCCCCTCTTCTACACAGGCTCCCAAGGAGAGGAACCGTATCGCCCATCTACGCGTCCGCCGCACCGTCGCGCTCGATGAGATGACCTGAGTATCACCATCCGGGGCTTGTTGATCTATCACCCGGACGGTGTTGACCACCGTGGTTGACTCGGCAGCCCGAAACCGGACGGGCGGTCGAGCGTGCGTCTCACCCCTACACTCAGCGGGATGGCGGATTTCCTCGAGCGGCTACGGCTGGGGCCCCCGATCGTGGCGGACGGTGGCATGGGCGCGCTCCTCTCCGGGGCAGCGCCGGGGCTACGCTGCCCCGAGGAAGCGAACCTGTTGGCGCCGGAGAGCGTTGTTGCCGTGCACGTCAGCTACATCCGCGCAGGCGCCGAGCTGATCGAGACGAACACGTTCGGGGCCAACCGCCGCAAGCTCGCGGCGAAGCTGCTCGAGCAGGAGTTCGAGGCGATCAACTCGGCGGCCGTGCGACTGGCGCGAGAGGCACGCGAGGTGTCGGGCCGGGACGTCCTGATCGCGGGCGCGATCGGGCCCCTCGGTGAGCTCGAGGTCTTCGACGTCGGCGAGCACGGCCCGCTCTACGCAGAGCAGGCCGGCATCCTGGAAGGCCGCGGGGTCGACCTCTTCATGCTGGAGACGTTCTTCGACCTCGACGAGCTCTGTTCCGCGGTCGCTGCCGTTCGTGGCGTCTCGTCGCTCCCGATCGTCGCTTTGCTCACGTTCGACGACGAAGCCGAGAACACGGGTGGGATCGAGGCATCAACCGCTGCTGCAAGGCTGGCCAGGCTCGACGTAGCAGCGATCGGCACGAATCACGGCGCGGGGCCCCACGCTGCTCTCACGGCCCTCGACGCGATGGGCGGCGTCGGACTCCCGCTGGCCGCTCTTCCGAACATCGGCCTCGCGGGGATGGTGGGTGGGCGCGTCGTCTATCCCCATTCGACTCCCGAGTACTTCGGCGACTTCGCGGCCCAGGCTGTCGCGCTCGGGGCCCGAATCGTGGGTGGGTGCTGCGGCACCACGCCCGCGCAGATCGAGGCGATCCGGGCCGCCTTCGACGAGGAACGGCAGCCGAGAGTCGCCTTCGAGGCGCGCGAGCGGTTCGAGCCTCAGGTACCCGCGGCGGCTGCCGGGGAGACGCGTCTGGCGCAGGCACTGCGGGAGGGTGAATGGGTCGTCAGCGTCGAGCTCGATCCTCCGAAAGGCGGGACGAACGACGCCATGATCGACGTGGCACGGAACCTCGCCGCTTCGGGCGTCGTAGGGTTCGTGGACGTGAACGACAACCCGATGGCGCGCGCAAGGATGAACGCGCTCATGGCCTCGATTGCGATCCAGCGGGAGGTCGGCATCGAGACGATCCCCCACGTCACGCCGCGGGACACGACCGTGATGGGCCTTGAGGGCGTGCTCCTCGGCGCACATGCGGAGGGTGTGCGCAACGTCCTTGCGGTGACAGGCGACCCGCCGCATGTCGGCGACTATCCCGGCTCACGAGGCGTGTACGAGATCGACTCGATCGGCCTCGTTCACCTCCTCTCGGGGCTCAACGAGGGCGTGGACTACGTGGGCAAGGCGATCGACCAGCCGACCTCGTTCTTCATCGGGGTGGCCGTGAACCCGTCAGCCGACGATCCCGACCTCGAGCTCGAGCGATTCGAGAAGAAGGTTGCGGCGGGCGCCCGGTTCGCGATGACGCAGGCGCTCTTCGACATCGAGGGCCTCGAGCGCTTTCTCGAACGGCTCGGCGGCACCTCACCGATCCCGCTCCTCGCGGGAGTCTGGCCACTGCGATCGCACGCGATGGCGCTCCGTCTCCACAACGAGGTGCCAGGGATCTCGGTCCCGGTGAACGTCCTCGGTGCACTCCGTGACGCGGGATCCGACGCGCCGGTCGTCGGGCTTTCCCTGGCGCGCGACCTCCTCGAGGGTCTGCGCGATCGGGTTGCGGGCGTCTACGTGATCCCACCCTTCAAGCAGCCCGAGGCCGCGCTCGACCTGCTGCTGCAATGAATGTGCCGGTGACAACGCCTACCGCTCGACGCAGGGCGTCTCGAGTGCTTGCGAGCCGACCTTTGCAAGCGCCGCCCGTACGGCGCTCGTAGGCACGCCGTAGCCGCCTTCCTGACCGGCTCGCTGGGCGAAGACGGTCGTGATCACGCGGCCGCGTGCATCGACGACCGGTCCGCCCGAGTTGCCGCTTCGGATCGTGCCGCGGATCGTTGTCACCTGACGCGGCGTCGGGAAGTTCCCGTACGCGTCCCGTCCGACGATCTGGACGGCCCTCCCGACTCGCACGGCCGTCTCGGTGTACGGGCCGTTGCCGGGATAGCCGAGCATCCCGCCCGGCGCCCCCTCGACTGCGTCTGCGAGTGGCAGAGGTCGCGCGGCCAGCCCCGGGACGCGCAGAACGGCAATGTCGTTTGTCTTGTCGAACGAGACGACGTAGGCCTCGAGCAGGTCGCCATCGCTGCGATCGACCCGGGGCGTGTCGATCCCCGCGACAACGTGCGCGTTCGTGACGACGAGGCCTCGGCCCGCAACCCATCCCGAGCCCTCGATCCCGAGCCCGCAGGCATCGCCGATAACGCGCACCACACTAAGTGCGGCCGCGCTGACCCCGGCAGTGTCGAGGATTGCAGCGTCGGGTTCACCGACTCCCGCGGCGGGGCCGGCGAGCGTCCCGGACGGATCGATGCGCGCAAGCGTGTCGATCAGCCTCGTCGGTGGATACTCCTCGTTCAGTGTCGAGAGGATCGTGGAGTCCTGGGCGTACCGGCGAAGCTCTGTCTCGACCGGGATATAGAGAATCACAGCACCAACGGCCCAGCAGAGCGCGAGGCCGAGAGCGGCGCCGAAGAGGCCGCCTCCTGCAGAGTCGAGTAGGCGCAGGGGCGGGATCACGATCAGGGTGCGGCGGATGATTCTGCCGACGTACCCACCAAGTGCCTGTCCCAGCGCGGCGACGACAACAGCCGTGCCGACCGCGAACAGCGGAAGCCAACGCGTGCGGTCTTCGCCGACGAGAGATGGTCCGATGCGGGTGCCGACATAGAACCCGAGAACGAGCCCGGCGAACGAGAGCACGCCCACGACGAGGCCGCGGCGGAACCCCGCCAGCGCGGTGAGCGCAATGAGAGCGATGGCGATCCAGTCGACGGCAGACACACTCCTCCATTCGGAGAAAGGACGGGCACCCCTGCGCGGGACGGGCGAACCCTCGCACCCGCGCAAAACGGTGGATCCAGGCTGAGTACGCTTGCCCATCGGGATCTGAGCAGCGCCGCTACAATCCATCGGCCCACGGGGGCGTAGTTCAGTTGGTTAGAACGCCGGCCTGTCACGCCGGAGGTCGCGGGTTCGAGTCCCGTCGCTCCCGCCTCACGCGACCCGCCTACCTATGCGGGATCGCGCCTTTCGGTAGCTCGAGCTCGAACTAGAGCTCGTGGCCCACTAGTGGCCCAACGGGAGGAGTGAACGCTCGAGATCGTCGGCGAAGGAGAACTCCACTCGAGCGAGCTCGGGGGGCGCCTGCACGCGAGTCACGATTGGCGAGGGGTTGGAGAGCAGCCAGAGACCGGCGACGAGAGCCCCGGCCGGCCTCAAGAACCACGCGCACTGCTCGACGAGCCTTCCCGCGAGCACTGAGCCCTGGCAAGTCGTTGGCACCTACTCACCTCAGCCAGTCGAGGGCTCGCCAGACTCGTGGTCAGGGGAGGACGACGAGCTTGCCGGTGGCGTTGCCGGCTTCCATGTCGGCGTGCGCAATGGCGATCTCGTCGAGGGTGTAAGTGCGGTGGAGTGGCACCGTGAGGTGTCCGCCAGCGACGCCTTCGAGGAACGATTGGAGGACGTCGGAGGTGAGGTCGGCGGCGTCACCGCCGTAGGCGGTGAGCCGTACGCCGCGGGGTAGGTAGTCGATTGGGTAGAAGTCGCGGACGGTCCACTCGTTGCTGAGCATGCCCGTGAAGCAGACGACGCCGTGAATCGCGGTCGCCCGCAAGGTGTCGGGTAGGGTCGGCGTGCCGACGAGCTCGAGGGCGAGGTCGACCCCGGCGGGGAAGATCGCGCGTGCCCTGGGGGCGACCTGCCCGTCGTCGACTATCACATGGTCGACGCCGATCGACTCGAGCGCGGCTGCGCGTTCGGGGCTGCGGGTCGTGGCGAGCACGGTCAGCCCGCGGTCCTTCGCGAGCACGGCGGCGGCCATCCCCACGGACGAGGTGCCCCCGCGGATGAGGAGCGACTGGCCTGCCTGCGCGTCGAGACCGAGGGTGAGCGAGCCGTTGGCCGTCTGCAGCATCTCGGGCACCGCGCCGAGGATGGCCCAGCCGAGCCGCGAATGGAAGGCGATGACCTGAGAGGCGGGGACGCAGGTGTACTCGGCATAGCCGCCGTCGAAGGTGCGCCCCATGCCACCCATCAGGGCGGCCACCTGCTGTCCGACCGGGTACTCGCCTCCGGGTGCGGCGACGACGACGCCCGTGGCCTCGATCCCGAGAACACGCGGGAAGGTCACCCCCTCGGCGAGGCCGAGACGGGTGTGGAGCTCGGAGCGGTTGAGTCCGAATGCCTTGACGCGGATCAGAACCCAGCCCGGCCGTGGGTCGGGAATCGGCAGCTCGCGGAGCTCGAGTGCTTCAGGAGGGCCGGGGGCCGCGAGGACGACGGCGCGCATCGTGCCCGTCACGAGGACTCTTCTTCGCTCGCGGCCAGCAGTCGCGCGACGAGATGATGTAGCCGCTTCTGCTCGGTGCGGCTGAGCACGGCATCGAGCACGCTCGCCAGCTCTGCCTCGTATGTCTTGACCGCGGCGGCGAGCCGGCGTCGGCCGTTCGGTGTGAGGGCGACGCGCGAGGCCCTGCGGTCGTCGGGATCGGGCTCCCGGCGGATCAGGCCCGCACGCTCGATCCGGTCGACGAGCTTGCTCGTGCCGCCGACTGTAACGCCGAGCGCCTGGGCGAGATCGCCGACCCGAAGGCGACCGTCCGGCGAGCGCGAGATGAAGTAGAGAGACTCGAAGTAGGAAAGCGGTACGTCGTGCTTCTCCTTCAACTGGGCGTCGACCCGCTCCCAGAGCACGATCTCGAGGCGGATCAGATCGCTCAGCCACTGCACGCCACCGATGCCGCCGTTGGAGGAATCGGGTCGCTTGCTCACGGGATTCGAGCCGTCGGCGTCGGGTCGTGAGGATCTCTTTGTCGCCGGCATCGCTACAACATATCAAACATCTTCCGGGGAATATAATTCCAGTAAAGACGTTTCTTGCTACCGACGCTCAGATCGAGCGAATGGCGTCAACGAGCACCAACCGGTCCAAAGGCGCCGAAACCCGACACAAGAAGGAGAACCCCCAATGGCCGCCACAATCGCCACCACATCCGATCAGACGGCGATCGAGACGCTGCTCGACACCTACGAGCGGGCGCTCAACACCGCCGATGCCGGGCTCGCTGCGTCGCTCTACGCACCCGAGGGCATCTTCATGCCCTTGTTCCTGCCCACAGCCGAGGGCAGCGAGATCGTCGGCAGCTACGAACAGATCTTCGCCGCAATCAAGCTCGAGATTGCCTTCCACGTCGACGACCTCAGTATCGATGGAGACACGGCCCATGCGCTCACTCGCTCCAAGGGTCACGTCACCCTCCTCGAGAGTGGAACACGCGCACCCGAGTTCAACCGCGAGCTGTTCGTCTTCGAGCGCCGCGAGGGCGACTGGAAGATCGCCCGCTACATGTTCAACAAGACGAGCTCCGCCGGCGCCTGACCGTGGGCCCCACCCAAGGCGTCTCCGAGATCGAGGTGCTCGCTCGGATTTCGCCGTCATGCAACACTCCCCGAAAAGGAGCGCGAATGGAGAAGGCGGTGCGGTTGGCGCTCGGCGATCTTGACGGCGTCGAGCACGTACTCGAGGCTGGCGCGCTCACCAGCACGGCCGAGCGGTTTTCGGGTGGCGAAGGCCTTACGGCCGGCGCTGGGAGTCTGAGCCGTTCACCTGGGAGACCGACGCGGACGGCTACCCGGTCGACGAGACGTGCGTGGTGATCGAGGGCACGATCATGCTCCGCTACCCCGACGGCTCCGAGGACGCCTACGGCCCCGGCGAGGCCTTCTCGATCGGTCGCGGAACACCGCTCACCTGGCATCAGGACGATCGCGTGCGCAACTTCTACGTGATCCGCGAACCGGCCTGAAGGTGCGGGGCGGCGGGGTCAGCCGGGGATAGATGGCGCGAGGCCGAAGCGGGGCACGAGCGCTTGGTAGCCGGCGAAGCCCGTGATGCTCGTGATCGCGTCGCCGTCGAGGGCGAGCACCATTACTCCGTAGGCGTCGTAGGCGCCGTCCTCGCCCGCCATGTACGCGACAACGGCGGGCTGGCCGTTGGAGCGGGTCTCCACCAGTCGGATGCGGTCGAGGAAACCTCCTGCCGGGACGGTGCGGAAGAACTCGCCGATTGCCTCGGCTCCGACGGTCCGCATCGGCTCGGGCGGCATCGTGAGCAGCGCGTCGTCGGCGAGCAACTTTACGATAGCGCCCACGTCGACCGCCTCCCAGGCGGCGAGGAAGCGCGCCATGACCGCTTCCTCGCTGCCACGCGACGTAGGCACGTGGTCCCGTGCGAGCGCTCCGTCGCGCCGCAGCTGATCGAGTATGTCCCGCGCGCGCTGCAGCGCGCTGTTGGCACCGGCGACCGTCGTCCGCCTCGAAACGCTCGGCTGGTACTACGTCGTCGAGTTCGACGCCGCGACGCTCGGCGCGCGTCCCTGAACGCGCACCAGCTGCACCGTCACGCAGAATCTGCACTTCACCGCGGATTGACAGCGCCGGCGCGCTGACCGCCGCCTGCGCTGCCGGGACCGACGATGTGGAGGCCAAGGCTGACCGCGCTACACGAGGGCCTTCACAAGGTCGGAACGACCGTCGCCGAGATGGGCGATCACGGCGACCCACCGTCGACCAGGTGGAACCGGACAGCACGGCGGACCCGGCGAGCACTGACCATCGAACGACAGGACAGGCGCCGCCGAGCACCGACCGCGCAAGCGCGACAACGCTTTAACGAATGCCCTCTGGGTCGATCGTCACACGAATCGAGCTCTCGGGATTGGTGTCTCCGCGAGGGTCGATCGCGACGCCTGCTTCGACCGTGACGGACTCGGCCGGTGTGTCGAGGTCGAGGCAGAGCTGGGTGTAGTTGTCGTTGTCTCCGAGGTCCGCGAGGGCGATCGGCGTGATCACGGCTCCTGTCGCGAGTGTGACGTGCATCCGGGTGCGCGCGTCGTCGCCGAGCTCGCCGCCGGTCGACGCGCGGACACCTCCCGCCCATGTGAGTTGAACGATCTGCGTCGTCGACGATGGACACGCCGATGTCGGGAGGTCCGCGGGTGCGTAGCGATAGCCGATCCGCAGCTCGGGTCCCTGCGAGAGCGGCGTAACACGGTCGCGCGACGCCCCCCTCATGTCGCCGCCGTTCAGCAGCGGTACGGACCCGACGACCTCGACCTGCGCCGGAGGATCTGTGGGGTCGTCTCCGAAGTCTCCGATGAGGAGCACCGTGTGCCGTTTGCTCGGGCCAAGGGCTGGGCGAAGCGTCGCGCAGTACGGCGTGTGCGGGACGCCCGAGCGCGTGGTGACCCGAAATGCGGACGTTTCGGGGTTGTCGACGCCGATGCGCCGCGAAAACGTCACCGGGATTCCGTCCATGCCGGCTGCGCCCGGGCAAAGGAAGTTGGCGGTCGCGGGCAGAGCGTTGTCGAGACCGAAGAAGACTTCGAAGATCTGCGCCGGCGAGCCGCCGCTGATTTGCGCGTCGGGCGCTGCCGTCGATCGGCACCCCGCGCCCGCGAGAACCCCGAGCGTGGTGACGGCGAGCCACGCGATCATGGCAGCCAGATTTTTCCCCTTTGAGCTCATCTCGTCTCTCGCGCTCGTTCCTGACCTCAAGTTTGCAGTACTACGTATAGCGCAAGGCCGCGAAGAGGCTCAAGGGCAGTGCGTGCTTTCATAGGCCCTCGGTGCGCTGCGACGATGGACGGCTCGGTGGTAGCGCGGCGCCCGTGATCCCGCCCGCACGCAACGCCGTCATCCTCGTCGGGCTCATCGGACTCCTTGCCATCGGATGCGACGGATCGGAGGCGACGCCCGATGCGTCGACCATCGACGCGCCGCCGACGGCGGACATGTTCATCGTCGAGGTCACGACCACCAAGGGTGTATTCGCGATCGAGGTGAATCCGTCGTGGGCGCCCAACGGCGCGGCGCGATTTCGCCAGCTCGTGGACATTGGCTTCTACAACGACGCCCGGTTTTTCCGCGTGGAGGTTGATCTAGGCGGTACCCTCCTCGGTGGCGGGCTCGAGCGCGGACTCGAGGCCGTGGAGCCCGACGGGCTCCTCGGACCCGTTGCCGCGAATCAGGACGAGCGAGAGGAGCGCTCCGATCAGAGCAAACCCGGACGCGACGACGAGCGCCGACCGGAACCCCTCGGTGACTGCGACCGCCTCAGAGATGCCGGGCTCCGCCGCGAGTACGTCGCCGGTCCGCGAGAGCGCGACCGCCGTGAGCACGGCGACTCCGAGGGCGCCTCCGATCTGCTGAGTGGTGTTGACGAGTCCTGAGGCCAGGCCAGCGTCCTGATCCTTCACACCCTCGAGCGCCCCGATCGACGTCGAGACGAATGCTGCGCCCATCCCGATCCCGAAGACGAGCATCGGCAGGGCGAGGTCGGGGAAGTAGCTCGACTCCGCCGACATGCGGGAGAGAAGGAAAATGCCAATCGCGGCGAGTACGAGGCCGACCGTAAGTGGCCGCTTGATCCCGACCTTCGTCACGAGCGCCTGCGAGCCGACCGCGGAGAAGAGAGCGGTGAGAGATGTTGCGAGCCACG
>JANOFZ010000408.1:0-2350 GCA_031413935.1 Thermoleophilia bacterium
CCCCCTCCCGGTGATCGACCTCGGGGTCGCCGGGTCGGCTGAGGTCCGCGCACTGCTCCGATCAGAGGACGCCCGCGACATTCGTCTCGGCCTGGACCTCCTCGCGGGCGTCTCTTCACCCGTGCTGGAGGTCGAACTTCGCCATGTCGCCGCGCACTCGAACCCGGAGGTTCGCGTGCGCGCGCTGGGAGCTCTTGCGGAATCGGGCGACCGTCGAGCGGGTGCCGAGGCCAAATCGCTAGCGAGCGAGCTGGCGCGTTCCGACGACCCAGCGAGTCGCCGGGCCGCAGCGACCGCCTTCGCCTGGCGCGGCGCGGTTGACGTGGACCGGGTGCTGCTCGCCTCGCTCCTCGACGATCCCGACCTCTCGGTACGCGCGGCCGCCCTGGATGCGGTAGCCCCCGATGACGCCATCGATTCGGAGATCGTTCACCGCGTCGTCGCGGCCGTCCGGGTGGCCCGCATTGCCGGCCGAGCGACCGCGGCTCTCGGGCGACTCGGCGAGACAGCGGTTGCGCCCCTCGGGGCCGAGGTCGCCCGAGGCGACGTTCCCCGGCCCACATCGCTCGTCCGGGCCGCGGCAGCCATGGCCCCAGGGCACGGGGTCTGGATCGTCCAACCGGCGCTCGACGACCGTGACCGCGTCGTCGTGCTCACAGCACTCGACTCGCTCGATGGCGTCCGGGGCGGCAATCTTCTCGAGCCGGGCCTGCTGGAGCGACTCCTCCTCGATTCCACATCCCTCGCAGAACGCGCCCTGGCAGCCAGGTTTGCCCTCGCCGACCGCGACGCATCCCTGATCAGGGCACTCGACGACGAGATCGACCTCGCCCGCCGACTGGTGATCGCAGTGCTTGCGCTCCGCCACGGCGATCGGATCCGAGCAGCAGTGCGCGTCGTCGATCACGAAGAGGGCGCCCGCCGTGCGCTCGCGGTCGAGGCCCTCGATGTCGTCCTTTCGCGCCACGAAGCCGCGATCGCACTCCCGCTCGTGAGCCATGACCTCACGTTGGAGGAGCGGGACGCCGGCTCGCGGCGGGCGGATTCGCCGGCGCGCCGGCCGGAAGAGTGGATCGCAGATATCGCCGATGATCCCGAGGGGGTCTGGCGTTCGCCGTGGCTCACTGCGTGCGCCCTCCACGCGGCCGATCGATGAGGACGCGCGCCGGCCGCACAGCTCTCGGACGGAGACCGCCGTCAAGTGCGAGGATCTCGTAGATGTCCAGGCAATCGAAATCCGAGCTCATCACGCAGCTCCGGGTCGCGAACGACCGAATCGCTGATCTGGAAACCGCAAGCTTGCGTGCAGAGACGCTGTTCACGGTCATGCAGGTTAAGGAGGATGATCGCCTTCACGCGGTCGGCATCTGGGTATCGCCTGCGCCAGGGAGGCTGTCCGGCAGCCGGAACCCGCCCGCCTCCTCGAGGACGCCGATCCGGGCGGCGAGCGGTGGATGCGTGTTGAAGAGCCCCGCAACGAACTTGGATGGCCCTGTTGTATGGCGCAGCGGAGTCTCGATGTACAGGTGGGCCGTCGCCGAGGTCACGTTGCGGATCTCTCGGTGGTCGAGCTCGAGCCGGCGCAGTGCGAGAGCGAGGCCCTCCGGGTCGTTCGTGATCTCGGCTGCGGAGGCGTCGGCGAGATATTCGCGTCTTCGCGACAGCGCCATCTGCACCATCACGGCTGCGAGGGGCGCGAGCACGATCGTGACGATCGCGATAACGAGGAAGATCCAGCCCTGCGCACTGTCGCCGCCCTTGCGACGGCCACCGCCGAAGAAGAGCATCCGCCCGAGCAGATCGCTGACGAGAGCGACGACACCGACGAGGACCGCCGCGAGCGTCATCAAGCGGACGTCGCGGTTGCGGATGTGCGAGACCTCGTGAGCGAGCACCCCCTCGAGCTCGCGCTTGCTCATCGACTCGAGCAGCCCGCTCGTAACGACAACATAGCTCTTCTCCGGTACGCGACCCGCAGCAAATGCGTTCGGCGCAGGATCGTTGACGACATACAGGGGTGGCGCCGCTTCCATCCCTGCTGCGATCGAGACGGTGTCGATGAGGTGGTAGACCTCGGGCCACTCCTCGCGCGTGACGGGGTGGGCGCCGGTGAGTTTCGCGACCATCGAGCCGCTCGAGATGTACGCGAAGATGCCGTACACGACTCCCACGACGAGGACGAGGCCACCGAAGCCCGCACCGCCGAGTGCATACGCCGCGCCGCCGAGCGCGATGATCAGGAGACCGAAGGCGGCGAGGACGAGGACGGTGCGGAAACGGTTGGCCCTGATCTGCTGCTGCAGGGTCACGGCTGGAAGCTGACCTCCGGAAGCTCGCGATCGGCAGCCTC
>JANOFZ010000409.1:0-10464 GCA_031413935.1 Thermoleophilia bacterium
GAGCGGACGATCGCGTCGCACACCTCCGCCGCGCGGTACCCGTCCTCGAACGTTGCGCCGTAGGGCGCCACGTCCGTATCGTTCTTGATCGCGGCGAGGAGATGGTGGATTTCGTGCACGAACGTCTCGCCCCAGCCGATGATGTGTCCCGGCGGCCACCAGAACTCCCAGAACGGGTGGTCGGCCTCCGAGACGAGCACCTTCTTGAAGCCGCGTGCCCGGTCGCCATCGGCCTGGAAGACGTGGAGCTCGTTCAGGTTCTCCATGTCGAACGCCAACGAGCCCTTCGAGCCGTTGATCTCCCACTGGAAGGCGTTGCGGCGCCCGAGCGCGAACCGCGTCGCCTCGATCGTCCCGACGGCGCCGTTCTCGAAGGCGACCGCCGCCTCGATCGCGTCGTCGACCTCGCGGCCGGGGAGGAACGTCTGCACGAGCGCCGAGACCGTTGAGATCTCGCCGACGAGGAAGCGTGCCAGGTCGATGACGTGCGCGCCGAGGTCGCCGAGCGCTCCTGAGCCTGCGGCCGCGGCATCGAAGCGCCAGGTGTCGAGCGAAGGATCGTCGCCCCAGTCCTGCAGGTAGCGCCCTCTGAAGTGGCGGATCTCGCCGAGCTCTCCCGCATCGATCATCTCGCGCGCCAGGCGAACGGCGGGAACGAAGCGATAGTTGAACGCGCAGAGGTGCTTCACGCCCGTCGCAGCAACGCGCTGCCAGATGTCGTAGCTCTCGTCGGCATCTCGGCCGAGCGGCTTCTCGCAGAGGACGTGCTTGCCTGCCTCGGCGGCAGCGATCGTCGGCTCGGCGTGGAGCGAGTTCGGGCCGCCGTTGTCGAAGAGCCCGATCGACGGGTCGTTGACGATGTCGCGCCAGTCGGTCGTCCAGCGCTCGTAGCCATACCGTTCCGCCGCTCCCGCGACGGCCGTCTCGTCCCTGCCGGCGATCGCGACAAGCCTTGGCATCAGCGGTGGCGGCCAGGTCATGTAGGCGATCTTCCGGAACGCGTTCGAGTGGGCCTTGCCCATGAACGCGTAGCCGAGCATCCCGATCCCGATCTCCTCGATCTCGCCGACCGCCGCATCTCTCACCCTGGCGCCGATCCCACCTGCGTTGTCGCTCACGCGTTCGCTCCTCTCGTTCGAATCAGCCGTATCGGAGATACTACGAGCCACCCCCTGACCGCGAGGAGAACACGATGAAGACGTCCCTTGGAATCTGGGCGCTCGGCCCGATGATCACCCGTTTCGTGCCCATGGGCTATCAGCCCGAGCACACGAACGAGTCGACAGCCTTCAAGGTGCGCCGCGCGGTCGAGGGTCTCGGCGACCTGATGGACGACTACGAGTTCCACTACCCGGGCGAGCTGAATCCCGACAATCTCGACGAGGTGCGTGAGGCGCTCGACGGGCACGGGATCGCGGCGGTCTGCACGGGGCTGCACACGGACTCGCGCTTCGGGCGCGGCGGATTGACGTCGCCCGACGCTGCGACGCGGGCAGAGGCGCGCCGGCTGACCCGCGAGACGGCCGACCTCGCGGGTGCCGTGGGGGCGAACATGATCTGCTGGCCCGGGATCGAGGGCTACAACTACCCCTTCCAGACCTCGTACGCGCAGGCGTGGGAGTGGTTTATCGAGGGCATCGCCGAGGCGGCGCAGACGTGCGACAAGCACGGGGTGAAACTGTTCCTCGAGCACAAGAACTCGGAGCCGGCGATGAAGATCTTCATGCGAAACATTGGCATGACGCTGCACGTGATCCACACTCTGCGCGCTCAGGGAATCACGAACGTCCAGGTCAACATGGACTGGCAGCACCTGATCATGAACGGTGAGAACCTGGGCGAGTACGTCGCACTCCTCGCCGCCGAGGGACTGCTCGGCCACCAGCATGCGAACTCGGGCTGGGGCACGTTCGACGACGACAACATGGTCGGCGCCACGGCATTCATGGAGACGCTCGAGCTCGCGGTCGAGCTACGCCGTGCGAACTACGGTGCCAACGGCGAGCGGCTCGGCTTCGACCTGTATCCGTACACCGAGGATGCGGTCGCGGCCGTGAAGCGATCGGTGCTGCAGTGGAACTTCATCGACTCGGTGGCAGCGAAGATCGATGACGCAGCTCTGCGCGAAGCCCAGAGCACGAAGGATGCGGTTCGCGCCTACGAGATCGTGTACGCGGCGCTCGGTGCATAGGGGTCGCGCTGGGCAGGGCGGTGTTGTCAATGTTGTCCATCCGGGCACTACGAAACACTCGTTCGTATGGTTGGAGATCTGGAGCGGCTTGCGTACGAATCAGCGCTGGGTGCACTCGAGAAGCAGGAGCGCGTGCTCGATGAGTTGCGTGCGCGCACGGGTGTACTCCTTGCTGCCTCGTCAGTCGCGACGTCGCTGCTCGGAGGCCGCGCGGTCGCGACCGGCGGATCGGTCGTCATCGTCGCGGCGATGCTTGCATTCGGACTTCTCGTCGCGGCGTCCGTCGTCGTGCTCGTGCCGCGGCGAGACGCGTTCACGTTCTCTCTCAGTGGCCCTCAAGTCTACGAGGGGCTTTTCGCGTTCCGCGGTGACCCGAACGAAATCTACCGACGACTCGCGTACGATCTCCATCGATTCTGGGGGGCGAACGATACGCGGATCCAGCCGCTGTTCGGCGCGTTTCAGATCGCCTGCGCCGCCCTCGCTATCGAAATCGTCCTCCTCCTCACGTCGGTTAGCGGTACGCTGGTTCAGTGATGGCAACGATCGTCCAGCCACCTGTCAGTCCGCCGCCGCCGCCGCCCCCGACGCCGAACATCGGGTTGCCGGAGACGCGAGGCGGCACGCGCAAGCCGCGGCGGTAGAGTCACGATCCGCTAACGGCCGTGCTGCCGAGGCGATCGCCGCGGCCTTGACACGGCTACCCGCCTGCCAGTGCTTCGGCCAGTCGCGCCCGAGCGTCGATGGTCACGGGCTCTCCGTGCGACACGAGGACGCGGGTCACCCCAAGCGCGAGAAGTGGCTTCAGGGCTGCGCGCAGCTGCTCGTGGCCGATCCCCGTCGGGAGCCACGACTCCGGGCAGAGGCGGAGGCTGCCGGTATCCGCTCCGAGCAGAACGTCGCCGGGCACGATTGCTCCATGGTCCGGAATCCAGTAGGCGACCTCGGTAGATCGGCCGGTCGGCAACGCCTCGATCCCGCCCGGCAGCGTGTCACCCGGTCGGAAGACCGACGGAGCAACGCCCGTGCGCTTCTCGTTCGCCGCGCGTGCACGGCTCGTTGCGTGCAACGTACCGCCGTAGCGGCGGACGACATCGCCGGCGCTTCGCGCGTGCCAGAAGACCGTGATGTAGACGTGAACCGGCAGCCCCACGCGGGTGACGTCGCGGTCGAGCGCGTCCCAGAACCGCGCCGCCTCGGCCGTCTCGGCCGGCACGAGCGGATCGATCAGGACGATCGCGTCGGGGCCCTCGTAGTAGACACAGCCGACCTCGTCACGCCACTCTTCGTAGTAGGTCGTCCAGCGCCAGAGGCCGTCGGCGAATCGGGTCACCTCCATGACCGCTGACGCTACCACCGTGATGGTCGGCCTCGACGTCGGCACAACCGGGGTCAAGGCGATCGCCGTAGGGCCTGAGGGTGAGATCGTCGGTCGGGCCGAGCGCGGCTACCCACTCTCGACGCCAAGGCCCGGCTGGTCGGAGCAGAACCCGGAGGACTGGTGGGCTGCGACTCGGGCCGCAATTGCCGAGCTCGGGCCGCTCGAGATCGCAGGGATCGGCCTCTCGGGCCAGATGCATGGCCTTGTCGCCCTCGATGCAGCCGGGCGAGTCGTCCGTCCCGCCATCCTCTGGAATGACCAGCGAACGGCGTCCGAGTGCGCCGAGATCGAGGAGCGGATCGGGCTCGAGCGGCTGATCGCGCTCACGGGCAACCGGGCGCTGACGGGCTTCACGGCCCCGAAGCTTCTCTGGCTCCGCCGTCACGAGCCGGAGGCCTACGGCCGGATCGCACGGGTCATGCTGCCGAAGGACTACGTTCGCCTCCGGCTCACCGGAGAGTGGGCGACCGATGTCGCAGATGCGTCGGGGACGCTTCTGCTCGACGTCGCCCGCCGCACCTGGTCGACCGAGGTGCTCGACGCCCTCGACATCGATCCCTCGATGTTGCCGCCGCTCCTCGAGTCGCCCGAGCTCTCCGGCACCACGATTGCTTGTGACGATGTGTCACAAGGGATTCCGGTTGCGGCGGGCGCGGGGGACTGTGCTGCGGCGGCCCTCGGGGTGGGAATCGACCGTCCCGGGCCGCTTTCGATCGTGATGGGCACGTCGGGCGTCGTGTTCGCGGCTCTCCCAGCGTTCGCGAGTGACCCGCAGGCGCGCGTGCACGCCTTCTGCCATGCCGTTCCGGGCCAGTGGCACGCGATGGGTGTGATGCTCTCCGCCGCAGGCTCACTGCAGTGGCTGCGCGATCGGCTGGCCCCGGAGACGTCCTTCGCGGATCTCGTCGCTGAGGCCGAGGCCTGGGGCCCCGGCGTCGACGGTCTTCTGTTCGCCCCCTACCTCGCGGGCGAACGAACGCCGCACGCAGACCCGTCCGCGCGCGCCGCCTTCACGGGCCTCGAGCTCCGACACGACCGCGGCGCGCTCGTACGGGCCGTGCTCGAGGGAGTTGCGTTCGGCCTTCGCGACTCACTCGGGCTCGTCAGAGACCTCGGCGGTCCCTGCGACAGGGCCCGTGCCTCGGGCGGTGGCGCTCGTGGGTTGTGGCTCCGCATCGTCGCTTCGGCCCTGGGCCTGCCCATCGAGCTCACTGCCGTGGAGGAAGGATCAGCTTTCGGGGCTGCGCTCCTCGGTGGCGTCGCGGGCAGCGTCTTCGCGGACGTGCCGGACGCCGTCGGTCGTTGCGTCCACGTGCGCGCCACCGTCGACCCGGATCCCGCCTGGCAGGCAGTCTACGAGGAGACCTATGCGCGCTTCCGCGCGCTGTACCCGGCACTCGACACCGTGAAGGAGCAAACAGGATGACACGAGCAGTGAAGTGGGGCCTCGTCTCGACCGCGGATATCAACGGAAAGCTGCTCGCGGGCGCCGCGGAATCGGATCAGGTCGACGTGGTGGCGGTCGCCAGCCGCACCGCCGAGCGGGCCGAGGAATACGCTCGCACCTGGAGCATCGAGCGTGCGTACGGCGCCTACGACGAGCTGCTCGCAGACCCCGACGTCGAGGCGGTGTACATCCCGCTGCCCAACACGATGCATAGCGAATGGTCGATCCGCGCGCTCGAGGCGGGCAAGCACGTTCTTTGCGAGAAGCCGTTCAGCCGGCACATTGCCGATGTCGAAGCGGCATTCGATGCCGCGGATCGGACGGGACGGCACCTCTCCGAAGCCTTCATGTACCGGCACCATCCGCAGACCGCCCGACTCGCCGAGCTGGTCTCCTCGGGTGCGATCGGAGACCTTCGTGTGATCCGTACGGCGTTCAGCTACTCCCTCTACGACGCCGACAACATCCGCTTGCGCACCGACGTCGAGGGTGGGGCACTGATGGACGTGGGGTGCTACTGCATCAGTGGGGCACGCCTCCTCGGCGGTGAGCCGGAGTCGGTCGTCGGGGCCGCGCACATTGGCTCGAGTGGTACGGACTGGGTCTTCAGTGGCCTGATGCGATTCCCCGGCGACGTCACCGCGCTGTTCGATTGCGGAACGTCACTGCCGAACCGCGACGAGCTCGAGGCGATCGGAACGGAGGGCTCGATCTTCCTGGACGACCCGTGGCACTGCCAGAGCCCGGTGATCGAGCTGCGACGGGATGGAGCGGTGGAGCGCATCGAGGTCGAAGCCGCAAACCCGTACCGGCTCGAGCTCGAGGACATGAACGCCGCGATCCGAGGAGAGCAGCAGCCGTTGCTCGGTCGCGCCGATGCCCTGGGGCAGGTACGCACGATCGAGGCGCTGTTCCGTTCGGCGGCCGAGAACGCCGTCGTCGTGCTGTGAAGCCTGGCAAACCATCCGGCGGCTACGCTCGTAGAAGAACAATGCAACCACCTACAGATCGAGGAGAACGATGAAGCGGATTGTCCTCATAGGGGCACTCGTGACTGCGCTCGCAGCCGCGCTGCCGGCTGTCGCCGCGACTCCGGTGTTCAAGGGCACTGTCGGCCCGGGGTTCACGATCTCGATGGCGTCGAAGCCGAAGGTAAAGGGCCTGACCAAGATCGTGGTCAACGACAAGGCAAACGACCACAACTTCCACCTCACGGGGCCGGGAGTGAACGTCAAGACGAGCGTTCCCGCCAAGGGAATCAAGACGTTCACGGTGACGTTGAAGAAGGGCACCTACAAGTTCGTGTGCGATCCCCACCTCTTCATGAAGGGCTCGTTCACGATCAAGTAATGAAAATGCGGCGCAGCCGCTCTCATCTGGGGGGAGGCTTCAGCCTCTCCCCAGGGTGAGCGGTCGGGCGTTTCCTCACCCCTGGAGACGAAGCGGCTCGATCGCCCCGCCCTCGAGAATGCGCCACGCTGCGAGCTCGTCGGTGCGGATCGTGTAGATCAGGTAGGGCTGGCCCGCCCAGAGCCCGATGTTCTGCACGTCGGTGCGGGACGGGCGCGGGGGCGAGGAGACGTGCGAGTGGAACACGGCCTGAACTGCGTCGCGGTCGTTCAGGTCGGCCCAGGTGAGCGGGTCGATCTCGAGCTCGAAGTGATACGGCGAGGGCGACGCGTTCCGGCCGGGCACGTATTCCACCGCAACGTCGTCCTCGAACACCACAAGCCCACACGCCTCGTTCGGCAATTCAGCGTTCGCGTGGGCAACGAGCGCCGCGCGCACCGAAGCGGCCACCAGCAGGGAGGAATCTTCACCCCGGAGCAACGCTCAGCACTCCCATTTCTATGCTGTTCCCCCCGCCGGTGCGGCCGCGAGGTTCCGACAGCCTGTGTGCGGGGAAAGCAGCTACCACCAGATCGTGCGTTCCATGGACTCCTCGAGACCCTCGTCCGAGGCCTCCCAGAAGTCCGCGGAGAGGTACTTCCAGCCGGCGTCGGCAAGGATCGTCACGATCACGCCCTCTTCCATCTCCTCGGCAATCTTGCGCGCGACGTGGATAGCGGCACCGCACGAGACTCCGGCAAAGATCCCCTCGAGGTCGAGGAGCGCGCGTACCGCCCGCACCGACTCGGCGTTCGAGACGAGCATCTTCCGGTCGAGCTTCGAGACATCCAGGATGGGCGGGACGTAGCCGTCCTCGAGCGAGCGGAGCCCCATCACGGAGTCTCCCGGCAGTGGCTCGGCGGCTGCGATCACGATCTCCGGGAACGACTCCCGCAGCCGCTCGCCGACACCCATCAACGTTCCGCCGGTGCCGAGTCCCGCGACGAGCACGTCGACGTGCTCGAGCGCTTCCGCGATCTCCGCACCTGTTCCCTCGTAGTGCGCCCTCGAGTTAGCCGGGTTTGCGTACTGGAACGGCATGAAGTACTTCGGATCGCGCTCGGCCAGCTCGAGTGCGAGCCGGACGGCGCCGTTCGAGCCCTCGGCACCGGGCGAGAGAACGACCTCCGCGCCATACAGCCGTAGCAACCGCTTGCGCTCGTCGGTGGCGTTCTCGGGCATCACGACCGTCAGGGGATAACCCTTGAGCTTCGCGATCATCGCGAGCGAGTGCCCCGTGTTGCCGGAGGTCGGCTCGAGCAGGTGGCGCCCCGGTTTCAGCTCGCCCGACGCCTCGGCGGCCTCGATCATCGACTTCGCGACTCGATCCTTGATCGACCCGGTGGGGTTCTGACCTTCGAGCTTGGCGTAGATCTGCACGGAGGGCTTCGGGGAGATCCGCGACAGCTCGACGAGCGGTGTGTTGCCGACCAGGTCGAGCAGCGAGGAGACGACCGGCCGCGACCGTGGAGGTGTCGACCCGCCGGCCATCGCCGGCAGGAGGATCAGGGTCTGGCCGGGGGCAACCTCGGTATCGAGCCCATCGAGCGTGCGCACGTCCTCTCCGCCCAGATAGACGTTGACGAAGGTCGCGATCTCGCCTTCATTGAAGATCTGCGAGCCGAGGGCGGGGTACCGGTCAACGAGATCGTCGAGGACGGCGCGAACCGTTGCGCCCTCGGCCTCGACCTGACGCTCGCCGCCCACTTCACCGCGCAGCGTCGGCGGGATGCGGACGGCGGTCATGCGTGTACCGGGCCCTGACAGAACTCGACGTAGTCGATGTACTCCGAGATCGTCGGCGAGTCGCCGCAGACGGGGCAACCGGGATCCTTCTTCACCGCTACCTCGTCGAAGGTCGTGTAGAGGGCATCGAACAACAGCAGGCGGCCGGTCAGTGTCTCGCCCGCGCCCAGGATCAGCTTCAGTGCCTCGCTCGCCTGGAGCGATCCGACGATCCCGGGCAGGACGCCGAGCACGCCGCCCTCAGCACAGCTCGGCGCGAGCTCCGGCGGCGGCGGGGTGGGGTAGAGGCAGCGATAGCACGGGCCGACGTGCGGATGGAAGACGGTGACCTGGCCCTCGAAGCGGTAGATCGACCCGTGGACGACCGGAATGCTGTGCCAGACGGAGGCGTCGTTGACGAGGTAGCGCGTCGGGAAATTGTCCGCGCCGTCGACGATCACGTCCCAGCCGTCGGCGAGGATGCGCTCGACGTTCTCGGAGGTCAGGCGCTCCTGATAGGTGACGACGTCCACGTCGGGGTTGAGCGCTTCGAGCGCGCGCTTGGCGGACAGCACCTTGGGCTCGCCGAGCGTGTTCGTGGAGTGAACGATCTGGCGCTGCAGGTTCGAGTCGTCGACGATATCGGCGTCGATGATGCCGAGCGTGCCGACTCCAGCCGCGGCCAGGTAGAGCGACGACGGAGAGCCGAGGCCGCCTGCGCCGATCAGGAGGACGCGGGCGTCGAGCAGCTTCTGCTGCCCGACTTCTCCGACCTCGGGGATCAGGATGTGTCGTGAGTAGCGGGCGCGCTGCTCCGGGGTCAGAGCGCGCGGCGTCTCGAATGCGTAGCCGTTGTGCTTCCACTCCGAGAAGCCGCCGGACATCGAGGCGACGTCCGTGTAGCCGAGCTCGGTGAGCGCCTTGGCGGCGAACGCCGACCGCGCTCCGACGGCGCAGTAGGCAATCACCTCGCGCGACTTGTCGGGGATCACCGCCTCGACGCGTGCCTCGAGATGGCCGCGAGCGACGTGTACCGCGCCCGGCAGGTGCCCCTCGTCCCACTCGTCCTGCTCCCGACAGTCGAGGAGGAACGGTCGGTCGCCGGCGGCAAGGCGCTCATGGAGATCCGGCGAGCTGATCTCGTCGATCTCGGACTTCACCTGGTTGAGGAGCTCGCGGTAGGTCGCCATTACTTCCAAGAGTATAGCGTGCAGTGCTCTCGTCGGAAGCGGCCGCCCATCGCGTCGCGGCTACCGTTCGGTCGTGACCGCACGCACGAGAACAACCCTCGTCGTCGCTGCCCTGGCGCTCGTTGTGGGTAGCGCCGTCGCCGGAATCACCGCCGCGTCGAGCAGCGAGCCCACGGGCGTCGTCGCCGAGGGCCTGAAGCCCCGGCCCGGTAATCCGCCGCTCTCGCTCGACCTCGGAGTTCGTGTCGATCGGGAGGCCGTCGACCTTCGCGAGGCGCTCCGCCTGTACGAGGCAGGGAAGAAGGCCGAGGCGGGGGCGCAGTTCTCGCGCCACGACTCGCTCGAGGCCCGGATCGGGACAGCCTTCAGCAGCTGGCCCGATGACACCGTTACGCGCCTGACCCAGCTGTCGGGCCTGCACCCGAAGAGCGCTGCCGTCCAGCTCAACCTCGGGATCGCGCGCTACTGGTCGGGTGAGAGCGGCGCGAAGGAAGCGTGGGAGTCGGCGGCAGAGCTCCAGCCGGATACCGCCTACGCCGTCACGGCCGGGAATCTCCTGCACCCCGAGTTTGCCCGCAACCTCCCACTTTTCGTCCCCGTTGCAAACGTCCCCCCGGCCGTCAGCAGGCTCCCTGCGCCGGCCCAGTTCGCCGCCCTGGAGCAGCGCGCCCAGACAGGTTCCGTCGACGATCGCCTGTTCTACGGCGTCGCGTTGCAGCGGCTCGGAAGGCAGCTCTCCGCACAGCGCGTCTTCGCCGAGGCGGCACGACTCGATCCGAGGAACCCCGAGGCTCGTGTTGCAGCTGCAGTAGGCCTGTTCGACAAGAATCGGCCGGTGAAGGCGTTCTCACGACTCGGGCCATTGTCGCGAGCGTTTCCCGGTGCAGCAACGGTTCGCTTCCACCTCGGGCTCATGCTGCTCTGGTCGGGGCAGGTGAAGGAGGCCCGACGGCAGCTCGAGCTCGTTCGCAAAGTAGAGCCGGAGTCCCGGCTCGTCGGGATCGCCAGGCAATACCTCGATCAGCTGCGTGCTGCCGGAATCTGATCCTCCCGGGAAAGAATCTTTGACGCAGGGCACGTTCGACGGCTACCGTCAGGGCGGTTCGATCTACAAAGGGGCGGTTCTTGAGCGCAGCTGATT